>CANQFW010000019.1 GCA_947599995.1 uncultured Clostridia bacterium | reverse complement strand
TCTTTTAAATTATCTTTTGCATATTCGATAACTCTTTTTAAATTTTGAATCTCACTAGTGTCATCTGTTTTTGGCATATATTTTAAATAATACATATCATCTTGTGATATTTGCGTTCCCTCAATTTGCGTTGATTTTAAGCTTTCGCTTAAAATAATAGAATCTAAGAAAAATCTCGAATCAAACTTGCTATTTTTTAAATTAGTCTTATACTCACCATATTTTTGATTAGCTTCCGCAATTAAAGATAATAATTCTTTGTCAATAGTATAGTTTATTGGTAACATATCAGCTTTAAATGGTTCCATAATTTCATCTCCTAAACAAATTCTATCATATTTTTGCCTAAATGCAAATAGAAAATGCACAATAAATTAATAATATTGTGCATTTTTCTCTTTTTTTGACATATTTTGCACAACATTTGTGCGATTTATTGCTTTTTTCACAAGTTATTTTAGAATTATTTATAACATTATCCATTATTCACCATAAAAATTCTATTTTCTCCACTTTAATTATTATCCAACAATTTATAAAACCCTCGCACTTAATAAAAAAAATAGCAACAAAATGCTATTTTAATTCATCTTTCTTAAATCTTTTTATAAAACGATATAAAATAATTCCTAATAATGCTCCTAAAGTATCTATTAAAACGTCTTTTACCTCTCCACTTCTTCCACTTATAAAAGTTTGGTGAAATTCATCGCTGCATGCATATAATAAACTTAAAAACAATGCTATTAAATAAACATGATTTATACTAAACTCACTAATAAAACTAATTATTAATACTCCTAGCACTAAATATATGGCAAAATGCGCTGTTTTTCTAACAATAGTAGTATAATCCTCTATTAATTCATCTTTCTTTGTTTCATTTAAACTATCATCCAAAAAGACACTAGCTACCTTAACTATTACACCGTTACTTAACTTCGATGAATCCTCTGCTTTTTGATTAGAAAAACAAAATATTAATACCATCCATATAATTACTAAAATTAACTTAATTATTTTTTTCATAATTTATACCATTATAAATTTTATTAACTTCTTTATAACTTTCCATAATTTTACTGCCTTTTAATTATAGCATTTATGATTATTTAAGTAAACTTAAAAAATAGCAGAACAAACTATTCTACTATATCATTTACATAAGTAAAATTTCTTTTGCAATTAGCATAATTAAAAACCACGCCTAAAAGACGTGGAATTCTCTAAGCCTATAAGGCTAAAATATTTGCAAGCCCTCAAATGAAGGCTTGCTTTCTCTTTGTTCAAGCCTATGCTCTATTACTTTAACAGACCCTTAAAAGGGTTTACAAATTCTTTCTTTGTTAATTTATCTTTCATAATATCTTCATTTTCTTGTTCTCTTATATACTTTCTTATTGTTGCTTCATTTAGACCAACTGTACTTACATAATATCCTGTTGCCCAAAATGTTTTACTTCCAAACTTATATTTTAAATTCGCGTGATGTTCAAATATCATCAAACTGCTTTTTCCTTTTAGGTATCCCATGAAATTAGATACACTTATTCTTGGTGGTATATCTACTAATAAATGTATATGATCTGGCATTAGGTGTCCTTCTATTATTTCTACTCCTTTCCATTTACATAAATCCACTATATATTTTTGTATATCTTTTCTTAATTTATTATATATTACTTTTCTTCTATACTTTGGTATGAAGATTATATGGTATTTGCAATAATATCTTGTATGTGTTAAACTTTTTGCTATAAGACATCTCTTCCTTTCGTGTTATATTTGGCTTGAACATCCAAATTATAACACTAGAGGTGTCTTATGTCCTAAAAGGTTTTTAACTCCCACGTGCATAGCGCGTGGATTTTTGTTTGACTTCGTCAAACACCCTAAAAGGTTATTAAAAACCACGCCTAAAAGACGTGGAATTCTCTAAGCCTATAAGGCTAAAATATTTGCAAGCCCTCAAATGAAGGCTTGCTTTCTCTTTGTTCAAGCCTATGCTCTATTACTTTAACAGACCCTTAAAAGGGTTTACAAATTCTTTCTTTGTTAATTTATCTTTCATAATATCTTCATTTTCTTGTTCTCTTATATACTTTCTTATTGTTGCTTCATTTAGACCAACTGTACTTACATAATATCCTGTTGCCCAAAATGTTTTACTTCCAAACTTATATTTTAAATTTGCGTGATGTTCAAATATCATCAAGCCACTTTTTTCTTTTAGGCATTCCATAAAATCCGATACACTTATTCTTGGTGGTATATCCACTAATAAATGTTTATAATCAGACATTAGGTGTTTTTCTATTATTTCTACCCATTTCCATTTACATAAATACACTATATATTTTTGTATATCTTTTCTCAATTTGTTATTTATTACTTTTCTTCTTTGCATTGATATAAGGATTATATGATATTTATTGTATCTAATTTTATAAGAGAAAAACAAATAGTTCCCTATACAATTAATTCAAGTTATATACTATCTCTTTTTAATCTATCTTTTGCTATTTTGTATAAATGATACAATAAGTTTTTATTATAATGTATTACAAACACAATTACAATTATTAATGAGAATATTGAAATGATATTAATATTTATATAATATGTTATTAATAATATAATTGTAATAAACAGTGTACTAACAATAAATAGTTTTTCAAATCGTATTTTAATATATTTTTGTATATCAAAATATCTATAAATTGTCATCAAGAAAAAAGATACAAACGTTGAAATTGAAGCAGCATATAATCCTATATACTTTATTAAAAGGCAATTAACAACAATATTAATTATGGCTGAATAGAACGATGTTTTTGCTATCTCATTGCTTTTTTTAAGTGCAATATATACCGAACCGAATAATGAAACTACAATACTAAAAATTGTTGAAATAAGCAAAATAGGTATCTGATAATATGCATCGGCATACCCGCTTCCAGTAATAAAAAATCTGAATAAAAAAGGCATACAAGCAATAATTAATAAACTTATTGATACAAATATTTTTAAAGTGACATTAAAGATATTATTAAAAAAGATTGAATTATCTTCATCATTTATGTGAAGCGATGCCGATTCAGACCAAGTAAGATTAAATATTCCAAATGCTGCACTACATAAGGAAGAAAATTTATTTGCTGCTGAATAGATTCCATTAACACTGACACCCAAAACATAAGAAATTATTGTTCTATCAGATACACTCACAAACCACCAAGAAAGTTGATTTGGTACTAATGGTATAGAATATTTACAAATTTTTTTTAAAATTGCAAATTTGTAATTTTTTGGGCTGAAATATTTATACAATTTCTTTTTTATGAATATATATCCTATACTTAATATGTTAGAAATAAAAGTTGCAATTAACATTCCATTTGCACCCATTTTAAGTACAACAATAAAAAAAACGTTTAAAATTATTGCACCTGTTCCCGAAATAACACTCCCTTGAGAATATGTTTTATTATCACCCAAGCCACGTGAAATATCAAGCATTATTCCAGAAAAAATTGTCGCTATGACATTGGTTGCAAGAAAAATTTTATAGTTGTTCTTTATAAAAGGAGAAAGTATACCATAAATTATTAAATAAAGAATTGACTGAACAATAACTGTATATAACACTGTTGTTAAAAGTTGAACCTTAGCTGTATCATTTTCCCTTACATCTATTAAATATCGAAAAGCTGCTTGTCCAATTTGTAGTGTTACTATTGGAACTAATAATGAGATATAAGTATTAAATAAATCAATAATACCATATTCTTCAGTTGATAATACAGCGGTATATAATGGTAGAAGGAGAAAACTAATAAATTGAGTACACATTTTTCCTAAAACTACAATTAAAGTATTTTTTACTAATTGTTTTTCTCTTTTCATATTTATACCTCAATTTTTATTAATTAAATTAATAATGTTTTGAATATTTGTTTTAATATTATTAGTTATAACCTCTCTATTTTTAAAAAGAGCTTTATAATCTATATTTTTAAATTCTTTAAATATTTTTTTAGGATTAACCCTTAAATTAAAACATAAATTACTCATTAATATTTTTTTATAAAATTCTTCTACTTTTTGATCCCAAGATATAGCTACTGCAGGTATATCAAATGAATATGCAATTATAAGAGAGTGTAAACGCATTGATATGATTTTATTATAGTTTGTAATTGTAGAAACTAATTCTTGTTGGGAAGTAGGCCTTTTATGTAATCTTTTAATATCCTCGTTTGTAATTTTTAAAATATATTTGCAAAATGCATAATCGATTGGATTACCATTACAAAAAACTTCCCAATCAATATTATCTTTTTTAAATTCTTTTATAATTTTCTTCCAAAATATAATTTGTTTTGATATATTTGTGTTATGAGATAGCATAATGCCTAAGCCAACTTTTTCTGATTTTTTTGATTGTTTATAAATATTATTACATAGTAACGCTGTATCAAATGTTTCCTTTATTTTTAAATTTTTATCATATTTTTTTATATAATTAAATCCATCACGTACTGATATGTATTTTACACAATCATTATTTATTATTTTATCTAATATGATTTTGTTATAACCTGTAATTTTACCACAACCACATGAGTTAAAATAAACATTTATATTATTTTTTTCAGAACATTCAACAACATATATTATATTTTTTAGAAAACAATCCAAAAATATTTGACCTCCACAAAAAAGAATTACATTAGGTTTAAAAGTATTTATACAATTGTCAAAAATACTTTTAAAATTATTTTTAGTTATAGATATTTTAGAAATTCCGAGATAATATAAAATACCCCTCATTTTTTTCTTAAAATATCTAATTTTTTCTTTAAAAATATTAAAATTATGTAAATCTTTTTTATTTTCTAATTTTTGTCTGCCAGAAAGGTCAACTGATGTTATTACAAAGTTTTCCTTTAGAAGGTAAAATACTTCATCAAAAATAACTCCATCTCCTAAATTAGAAGAATATTTTTCTCCAATAATTAATACTCTCTTCAAGTTATCCACCCTATTTCTTCATATGTTTTTTTATTATTTTTATATATTGATTATATTTTTCACCTAATAATATTCTTAAAGGTCTTAAAATTCGTATTGAAAGTTGTTTATATTTTGGTAGCCATGTTCCCGAACACCAATGGATACTATGTGTATTTTCTGTTATGTTTACTTTCCCAATACCAATATTAAGTGAATTAAAATATTCCTTAGGGAATATAAGAATATTATCTATTTTTTCTAAAGAATTATCAAGTTTAAATCCTTCTTCTATAAATACAGGACTATTAATTTTAGGACATGCTGTTAAATCAAAAGTTCCATTTTCTAAAACAAATTTTCTGTTATTATAATCATCAAGTAGTTTTTTAATAAAATTATTACCTTTTGTAGCACCAAAACCCAACCCTGTATTAATAAAATTTTCATTCTCAATTCCAAAAAAAGCATTGCATTTTGAAACTATATCTTCATAACTTTTTATTACTTCAACGTCTACATCAAAATATATTCCTCCATAATTGTAAATTATATATAACCTTGCCACATCAGTAAAGAAAGCATATTTTTTATTAACATAGGCTTGATACGCATATTTATTAAATTTAACATTAAAATTTGATTCATTCCATTCAATAATTTCATATTCTGGAAAATACTTTTTCCAAGATTCAATACATCTTTTTGCACTTTTAGGTAACGGTCTATTTCCAAACCAACAATAATGTATTTTTTTAGGAATCATAATTATACTCACCTCTTAACAATTGATTTTCGTAATTATTTAAATTAACAATATTTGCAGACTTATCTACAAGTCTGCTACAGTATATTATACAATAGGTAGTAAATAATGGGATAAGTATTAAATTCCAGTATCTTGTCTTCGATTTTTTAATTCCCTTTATCAACATTGGCACAATTAAGCATATAAGAATATTGAAATACCATTGAACTCTACCAAAATTTATCATAGAAGCATAAATAGAAATAATTATTGATATTGAATATAAAACAATTAATATTTTAGGATTTTGATATGCATTACATATATATTTATAGAATATTATTAATAAAAGTATAATCGGTAATTTGTCAAAGTCCCCAAGTGAAATAGACAAAAATCCTTTTATTACATAATTAGAATATCTTACTCCTAATAGAGGAACACCTAATTTTGAGATAAATATAATTGCTATAGGTATTATTAATATTATAAAGAAATAAAATCTTCTAAGAATAAATTTTTTAGTAATATCCTTATTTATAATAATATTTAAGATCAAAAAAACTAAAGCTGAATAGTGAAAAGAACTTGCAAGTAGCACTAAAATATTAAATTTTTTTCTATCCTTATTTAAGAAAAATATTAATGAATAAAAACAAATACTAAATGCAATTGACAATCGTATAATTCCAAAACAGTATGGTAAAAACATTGTACCAAATATAAAAACGCTAAAAAATAAACTAATATTTTCTCTAAAATAATAAATCGTTTTGTACATGAAAATTAAAATTATCAAAGAAGATATAAATATTATATAACTAAAATTATCAGAAAAAATTGCAACTATATAATTTAAAAGTAAAAATCCCGGCTCAATCGTACTTTGTAAAAAAAAATTTATTAAACCATATTCTTTAACATTTAAAAATATATTTCTATACGAATAATCGTCGATTCCTATTCCATAGTTTCTAAAACCGAGAAATACTAACATAATAGTAAATGATAATAAGTATAAAAACTTTTTTAATTTAGTATCAATTTTACTTGTCGAAGAAAGTCCTGCAAATAAAGATGAGACAGTAATAATTATTATATAAGATACCAAATTCATAAATAACCTCTCCTTTTTATTTTTTAATAATTTCTTTAATAAAATTTTTCCTTTTATTTTGTAAATTTTTCATTTCGAACTTTTTTGATTCAGTAAAATTGTGTTTGGCCTGGAATATCATAATTTCTTTTGTTGATAGTAAACGAAGTAGTTTATCAGTTAAATCTTTGTAATTTTTTTTCTTAAAAATAAACTGATCATCTATCAATTCAACATTCCCACCAACGTCACTAACGATACATGGACATCCTCTACTCATAGCTTCTACTATTGATCTGCAAAGTCCTTCAACATCACTAGGCTGAATGTAAATATCTATATTATCAAGCCAAGAAAATATATCTTTATGATCTATAGTTCCTATTATATTAATCATTTCTTCAACATTATACTTTCGTGCTAAATTTAATATTTCCTTTTTATCCCCAACTCCTACTATTTGATAAGTAAAATTTGTTTTTCCAATTTTTTTTAAATACGACAATGATTTAATTACATGTCTAAAACCCTTATATTTAACATTTAGCCCCCCTATTGTTCCTAATATTATCTTGTTTTGATTTAACAAATTAATTATCCTATTTTCACGATTTTTTATTATGTTATTTTTAATATTATCTAGTTGTACATCAGAACAACCTATAGATTTACCATTTGTAGGGTAACGTTTTTGCAAAAAAGATTCTGAAACATATATTGTGCCTTCAGCATCTTTCACATTTTTTCTAGTAACTAAATACATGAAAGGTGCTATCATTTTCCCCACTAAATTTTTATTTGTTAGAGCATCCCATGGGCATCCTACCATATCAACGAGATATTTTTTTTTCATTTTTTTTGCAATATGACACGTTAGGTCGCCAATTATAGAAGGTTGTTTAATGATTACTAAATCACTTTTACTTATTTCATTCTTTAATAATTTAATATACTTAAAATTTAAAATATCTTTATATGAATTAAGAAGAATAAAAGATAAATTTTTTCCTGAAGAAATTGCTAAAGTATCATTATATTTATGCTTATTGTCTTCCCTACAAATAACTGTCATTAAATCATCTTCATTCAATCTATGCTCATTAAAATATTTGTAATTTGCAGCACCTGTAGTATATACGTTATGATTATTTTTAATTAATTTTACATCTAGACTGAAAGTTATTTTCATGGTTACCACCTATTTTATATTTCTATATTTTTAATAATTTCATCTGCGACACATTCTACATTTTTATTTAAATCTACAAATAATATTTTACAAGATGTATTTTGGAGTGATGCTTTGTATATTGAAATGATTTTTTCAAAAATCTCTTCATAATTAAGAATTTTCATACCACACATAATAAGTACTGTATTAAGATTTTCATTAAAAATTTCATTAATTGTAACTGATATCGATTTTGATATTATACTTTCAATTGATATATTGTTTATTTCATTTCTACCATTTTCTCTTTCAATCCATACAATCTGTTTTACTTTTGCTGAGTGAGAAATATTATCATTTCCAAATATTTCAATCGGAGATACTTTTATTGATTGAGGATTATGTTTTCTGGCAAAAGAAAGTAATCCAGGTATTTTTCTAAATATCTTTTTTACACTAGGTATAATTTTTGAATAAAATTTATTTAATGTTGAATTGCATTTTATTTTTTTATCTTCAAATACTTTTGGGAATAAATTTTTATGATAAAAATATAATACAAATTTTTTTGGGAAACCATATATCTTACCATCATCAGATAAAATATTTAAATCATCCCCCAAAAGTTTATATCCCTTATTAACTAATTTTGAAATAGACGCTGTTTTTCCAACACCTCCCCAAGAAGGCATAAGCAAAGCTTCTCCTTTACTATTTGAGACAGATCCAGCATGTATAAATGTTTTCCCATCTTTTAATAACATAATTTCTAGCATTATAATTAGCCACTCATTTACTTCTTGATTAGATTCTATTACACAAACATTTTCATTTTCAAAATATATTTTTGTTTTTTTCTCATCATCATAAATATATTTTTCACAGCCATATATTTTACCATCAATATTTCTTGCTTGTGAATAATCAATTTTTCCATTATATTTTATTTTTATTTTACTTTTACATTTTTTAAAATCTTTTTCATCAAAAGAGGCAACCGAAGAATCCAAAAATAATGATTCCTTCCACTTATATTTTATATCAACATCAATTGCTATAATGTTCAACAATGATAATTTCATTTTTACCCTCCTATATTATATATTTTTTTCATTATTTCAATAATTTTTTGATAATCATACTTTTTTACTATTTTCATATTGTAATATGAATATTTTTCTCTTTCACATTTGTTATATATATCAATAATTTTTTCAACAAACTCATCTATATTGTTGATTATATATCCGCTTTTTTCATTCTCAATAAGATCTCTCATCCCTCTGCAATTTAATGCAACAACTGGCAATCCACAAGCAAATGCTTCTATAATATTAACTGGCAACCCTTCTCTTAAAGAGGAAGAAACAGCAACATCAGATATTTTCATTAATTTAGGTATATCATTTCTATAACCTAAAAAATGTATATTTTTATTTAATTTTTTTTCATTAACAATATTCTGATAATATCCATTTAACTCATCATTGCCAGGAAGAAGCAAGTGAACATTACTATTTTTATTTACCAATGTTTTCATTGCATCAATTAAAAATCCTTGATTTTTATTTTTATCTAGCCTTGCAGGAAAAATTAAAATAAAATTATTTTTATTTAGTCCTAAAGACTTTTTTAATTTTTCTTTCTCTTGTTGTGTCATTGTAAATTTAAAATCTTCCAAATCAATACCAATTCCAGGAACATATTGAATATCTTTGCATCTTTTTCTAAATTTTTTTCTGGCAAGGTTAAAATCTTCTTTATTAATTGTTATTAATACATCAGTATATCTTGCTAGCCATTTTTCAACAGGATAAAATAATAACCAATTAATTAAAGGAGCCCCTTTATAAAAGTGAAAACCATGAGCGGTATAAATTACCTTTGTTCCTTTTTTACGAGCTTTTCTTGCAGCAATTCGTGTAACAACTGATCCCATCGGAGTGTGACAATGTATTAAATTAAAATTCTCCTTATCAATTATTTTTTTCAATTTAAATATTGCTTTTATGTTATTAAATTTAAATGGTCTTCTCTCAAATGGAACAACTATCTTTTCATCACAGTAAGGAAATTCTTCATTACCATTAGTTGCAACATAAACTTTATATCCCATATCATGAAGTAATTTTAAATAAGGGAGATGAAACGATTTAATATGAATATCAACTGTTGCTGTATATAAAACTTTTTTCATAAACTCACCCTTTTATTTTTTTTAGTTGGAACACCTACATAAGTTCCATTAGCTTTATCAATATTTTTTATTAACAATCTAACTTCTTTATTAATATTTTTTTTGATTTTTATTATTATTTAATTCAGCTAATAAGAAAATTCAATATAATTTTTATCAATATTTAAATTTTTTTTCTTATAACCTATATAATTTGTCATTTTATTTTTTATTTAAGTCTAGATAAAATAATATTAACCATTTCCCCAACATTTTTCATTGTAGTTACTTCATTCATATTAAATTTCATTCCAAATTCTTGTTCAATCGCAACAATTAAATTAATGTTCTCTAAACTATCCCAATCTTCGATATCATCTGATGTAGTATTTTCGTTTACCGAAATTGTTTCATCATCAAAAATATCTCTAAATACAGTATTTAACCTTTCATATATTTTATCCTTCTCCATTTTCTTTCACCTCAATTACATTATTTTTATTTACATATCCCGTGGATATATCTAACTTATAAATTTTATTACCATTTTCATCCTCTGAAATAAGTTCAAAACCTTGTAAATCATAAAAATCTTTTACCATTTTATTTTTTAAGGTTGGATAATAATATCCATAAATTGTTTTTATATTTCTTTTAAGTGACTCTTTTACTAACTCATCTAACATTGCATATTCCATGTTTCGTTTTAGGACCCTACAACTCATAATCCATAAATCAATATGCAATTCTATATTATTTTTAATCGTTCCAATAACAACGCTTATAACACCATTATCACCAAACATATCTTGTAACTTACCATATAATTTGATGCAATTTTCATCATTATAAACATTTTCTATATCAGCAACACTATATCTACGAGTAGTCAAATTAAATTGATTACTTTTATTACTCAACTGTGAAATTCTTTCCAAATAAATAGGTTTAAAAGAAGATATTTCTGCAACCATCTTTAATGACTTTAAATAATCCTCATAATTATCGAAAGTTGCCATAATTTGACTTCGTTTAGCATTATCCTTATATAATTCAGTCTTTTTTAAATCCTCATTAGAAAAATTTGTTACTTCAAAATAACCATTATGATCAATAATACGAATATAGTTTTCAGGAGAATCTATCTCTGGAGTAGAAATTCCTTCAATATAATTACCAACAATAGTTCTTTCGGCTGGATTATCATCTACAAAAACAAAACTATCAGCACCTAAATTTAATTCCTCTGCTATATCCTTTATATTTACATTTTTAGGGTTCCAATTAGCTTTAATGATAATAAAATCATCAGGTTTTAATAATCCGGCAGGATGATTCAATCCTGCAATAGCATTTTCATAATCATTTTTTGAGTTAATATTTAAGATAACTCCTAAATTTTTATGCTCTTTTAAATACTTTTGAAATTCAAAATAAACCTGACCATTTGGCACTTCTGGACCAACTGATAAGTTTTCAACACCATCATCACCAACTATTCCACCCCACAAAGTATTATCTAAATCTAAAACGAAAGCTTTTTTATTTTTTCCATAAATAGATTTTATAATGTTTGCAATATTAAATGATAAATAAGGTATAGCAGGCACTTCTAACGCATACTTATACATATGCCAATAAAATTGATTTGCCCATTTGTCTAATCCATAACATGATGATACATAATTAATATCATTTATGAAAAAGTTTTTCGACTTATTAGCATAGTCATAAAATTTTTGATTTAATCTCGTTATATAATTTATTTTTCCATGAACATCACTAGCATCCTTATTACCAAGCAAACGATAAAAAGGATATTCAAAATTATTTTGGATGATAACAGCATTAAACTTTGAAAATAATTGTTCCCACATCTTTTCATATTTTTGATACTCAGCATTTAGCATTTCCTCAACTGTATCAACACTATCAAGCATATTAGGAAACTCCATAATATTTCTATTTGTTGTGTGGATATAAATAATATCAGGATTTAATTCATCTAATTCTGGATTGCCAAACATCGCATCTTCATAAAACTTGTTATATTCTGATTCAAAAAAAATAGGTTTAATACCATAATTTAATAAGAATAGCTCTAACATATTTTTAATTTCACTAGTAGTAGAACCACCTAAAATAGCAATCTTTTTTTCAATTAATCCTGGTTTTAAAAGTAACTCTTTCTTTATCTTTTTTTTATTTTTGATAAGGTATTCCACATCAAAAGGATATTCTAACACTTTCACATAAAATCACCAAATTCATTATATCATTGAACTCTTTCTATTTCAAGAAAAACATGTTAAAATCTATTTAGGTGATTACTATGAACGTTGGAATTGATATTGTTGAAAACAATAGATTAAAAAATAAATCAAAAGATTTTATTGATTTGGTTTTAACTACAAAAGAACAAGAAGAATACAAAAAAAGAGACGATTACTATTTATATGGTAGATTTGCAGCTAAAGAAGCAATTATGAAAGTCCTTCCTAATACTAAAGAATTAAATTTTTTAGATATAGAAATATTAACTAATTCTGATGGTAGTCCATATGTTTCCAATTATCCTTGCATAAAAATATCAATATCTCATGAAAAAAACTATTCAGTTGCCATTGCACTTAAAACTGAATAGTTTTTTATAAAATTAATATAAATATTTAAGGCATTTAAAGTATTTAAACTCGCTTAATTTAATTATAATTATAGCAAATATTAAAGTAGATATAGAAACTAAGAAAAATAGTATCATTCCATGAAAACCAAAAAATTCAAACATATAAATAAATAGATATTGGCTAACATACATTAGAGTACTTATTTTTCTTAACATCAATGAAGTTTTTTTATTTAAATGAATATTAATATTATTTACTATCATAAATAAAAAGTAAGAATAAGGAAAACAAGAAATCCACATAATAGTTGAAGGCGATTTAAAAAATAAAATACATATTATACTTTCTATAATAAGAAATACAAATGAAACCAAAAATCCTGTTATTAATTTTTTTACATTTCTATTTTTACCTTTATCATGGCTTTTTGCAATAACCATACCTAAAGAAAAATAAGGGAAAGCATAAAATAATCCATTTCTACTTCCGAACAAATCTGTAATATTACAAGAAAAAATATTTTCTATTAAAGGAGACCATGTAGACTTTAAACATCCTATTAAAAGGAAAAATACAGATATAATTAATACTGTTTTAGGTTTAAAAATTTTAAGAGATAAATATGTTATTATAAAGCCCACAATGCTACCCCAAAGATACCATAAAGCATGGCGATTACCTTCCCAAAAATGAAAATATAAAATATCACCAATAGTTTTTTCAGAAAGAAAGTGAATGTCAAAAGGCAAATAGATTAGTGACCATATTAAATATAATAAAAAAATTCTCTTCAAAAACTTTAAAGCTCCTTTATCTTTTAACCAATAAAAATAAGAACTTGTTATAAAGAAAAAAGGAACACATAGTCTAGTAATAATCGCAAAACCTCTATCAAGCCATATATTAAATCCAAACGGCTCTGTATGAATACCTATAACTAATATAGCCATAATAACTTTTACTATATCAATAGTTGCATTAGTGTTATATTCCAAGCTTTTTCCCTGTCCACTAACCATTATCTTTTCCACAAAATCACCTTCACGACTCTTCATTTACATGTTAATAATATCATTAACCCCCCCCCCGTCAAGTTTTTTTGTTTTCTGTGGAAAAAGCATCGGGCAAATTATTTATTTAAAGTTCCGTTTTTTAATTAACGGAATCTTACTTTGATAAAAATTTTGGCAAATATAAAAATAATTATAAAGACAAGCTTTGTACATTAATCCTTGCTTAAAGAAAAAAATGACATATTTATATAATGATTTCAAAAATATTGAAAACATTATTTTTAATGTCATTTCTTTTTTAAATTTTAGTTTACAACAAATTTTTAAATGATTACCTTATTCCTACATTATGTTACCATTTGTAATAGCGATATTTTGTCCTGTTATACTTCCCGATGAATCTTGTAATAAGAATTCTATTAATGGAAGTACTTCTTCAATTGTTAAATTTGCTCCAGTTGGACTATTCATAGCATTTTGCTGTACCAATAATTCTGGAACATTTTGTAAAAATTTTGTTTCTATCATAGTTGGAGATACACCATTTATTCTTATTCCCTTATCAGCATATTCTGTTGATAATGCTTTAATTAAACCTAATAAAGCATATTTAGAAGTAACGTAAGATGATAAATATTTTGGAGGAATATTTGTTGTGCATGATGTTAACATCACAACAATTCTTCCAAATTTATTTTTAGACATTATCGGTATAATTCCTTTTAATATTTTCAAATTTTCCTGCTGGAAGATGTACTATATGTGTAGGAATTTTATTCATATTTTTAATTTCTTCCACAAATTTGCGAGTGTCTATTTCACACGAAAAAAATTATACTGTTGCAATAGCCATTAAATAAGATATAAATTTTTACATAAATAAGGGCTATCTTTTTTGATTTTAGTACAATATATTCTCTTTACAAAAAAAATGGAACTAATCCATTTTTTTATTCTTCAACTAATTCAATTAATCCTAAATCCCACATTAAAAAAGCAACTCTTTTATTATTAAATAGTTTAGCTTCTTTGCTTTCTCTTACCAAAAAAGCTCCATCCGAAATTAAAGAATCAATCATTTTATCAATATCTTTAACTGAATAACAAGTATGATATAAGTACTGACGTTTTTTTACTATGTTAGTAACTACTCCCCCACTTATTAATTCAATCATAATACCATCAGATATAGTTAACATACATAAATTAGCATCTTGATTTTTATCATAAACTATTTCGCTTATTTCTTTGATATCAAAATACTTTTTTAATTTTTCTATACTTTTATTTATATCTTCAGTTGCTATTCCTATATGATGAAATTTCATATTATCACCTGTCTTTTTATTTAACATTCTAATTTTTTATTTTCAACTAATAAATTTTTAAAGTCTTCGCTTATTAATTTATTAAAATCTTTTCAATCTATTTTTTAACATTACTCCTAATTTTTTCTGCACAAGTCACTTGTATATACTTTATCTTTAATATTTTTAAAAGCTTCACCAATTCTATTAGCATTTATTACATTATTTATATTTTTAAATTTATAAAAATCATTTACTACTTTACAATCAGCAAAAATTTCAGTATTAGACGTTGATCAAAAAACAATTATTTCAAATTTTTTGTTTAATAATTTTTGAGCAAGTTCTTTCCTAAAGTTAATTAACCCTAATAAATAATTACATATAATCATTACTTTTTTCATTATATAACCTACTTATTTTAATTTTTGAACAGGTGGAGCAATATAAATTCCTTCTTGTTTTATACTTTTGACAATAACAGATCCAGCTCCAATTACTACGTTACTGCAAACGCTTTTTAATTGGGTAATTTGAGTTCCCGTACCTATTTCGGCATTATCGTTTATATGAACGTTGCCAGATATATTAGCATTAGGGTGAATACTAATAAAATTACCAAGTTCAGAATTATGAGCAATCGTACAATTAAAATTAATAATTGTAAAATTACCAACTTTTACATCTATTGTCAATAAAGAATTAGCACATATAATATTACCTATTCCAAGTTCAACATCTCCCATTGTAACAGTTGGATCTATTAAATTAGGAAACTCTAGATTTGAATTTTCTTTTAATTTTTCATAAATCTTTTTTCTTATATAAACATTTGCTATTGCTATTACAACATAAGTTTTACTATCAATATTTAATAAATCATCAATATTATATATAACACTAGAATGACGAACATTTTGTCCTTTTGGTATGTTATCATCTACATATCCCAAAACATTCCATTCTTTTTCTTGTTTTGAATTATTAATTCTTTCAATTAACCATTCTGTTTCTCTACCTAGACCCCCGGCACCAATTATTACTATATCTTTCATAACTATCTCCTAAAAGGTTCCATAGTAGCGGAACCATTTTGATTTATTCCTTCTCTTTTTAAAACTGTTTTAATTGTTAAAAAAATAATTTTTAAGTCAAGCATAAAACTTATATTATTAACATACTCCAAATCTTTTTTAAACTTTTCTTCCCAACTAAGAAGATTTCTTCCGTTTACTTGAGCCCAACCAGTTAATCCTGACCTAACATCGTGCCTATGATGTTCTTCTTTTGTATAATACTGCAAATACTCAACTAATAAAGGTCTAGGCCCAATAAATGACATATCACCTTTTAATATATTAAATAATTCTGGTAATTCATCTAAAGAAGTTTTTCTAAGCAACTTACCAAATTTAGTTAGTCTTTTTTCATCAGGTAATAAATTACCTTTTTTATCTTTTTTATCTGTCATTGTTCTAAATTTATATAAATTAAATATTTTTTCATCTTTACCTGGTCTTTTTTGTTTAAATATTACTGGTTTACCTAAAAATATAAAAACTAATATTGATATAATAACAAATACTGGAGATGCTATTATAAGACCTAATAAAGAAAGTATAATATCTAATAGTCTTTTTATATATTTTTTATACATAAGTATAACCCCCTTATTTTATTTGAAACAATTTTTTACTATTTCTATTATTACTTCTTGCTGTTCTTTCGTCATTTTATTATCACTTGGTAAACATAAACCTCTTTCAAATATATCTTCATTAACAGCATTATTTTCTACTTTTACAAACGCATTATCTTTAAATATTGGTTGCATGTGCATTGGTTTCCAAATAGGTCTTCCTTCTGCATTATACTTTAACAAAGTCTCTAGAATTTCGGTTGGACAAGATTTTCCTTGTTCACTAACATACGTAGCTTCGGTATTACTTCTTTGTTGCTTACACATAGCGTCTTTATTTATTAACATACAACTTAACCAGTAATTAGGTTTACTTTTTTTATCATCAAAAGGATTCATTGTTATAGGTAAATCTTTAAAACCTTCTTTATACCTTTCGTATATTTCTTTTTTTTGTGCTATATGTTCTTCTAAATGAGGATATTGTCCCCTTATAACCCCTGCTACCACGTTACTCATACGGTAATTATAACCTAATTCTTCATGTTGATACCATGGTGCATTTTCCCTTGATTGCGTTGACCATTTTTTAACTTTATTAACTGCTTCTAAATCATCAGTTAAAAGCATACCCCCAGAAGAACCGGTAATTATTTTATTTCCGTTAAATGAAATACAATTATACTTTCCAAAAGTACCAGTCATAATATTATTATATGTTGCTCCTAGGCTTTCGGCAGCATCTTCTATTAAAATTGCATTATATTTATCGCAAACAGCTTTTATTTCATTTATTTTAGCAGGCACCCCGTATAAATGTGCAACAACCACAAATTTAGTATCTGGATATAACTCAAAAGCCTTTTCTAAAGCTTTTGGATCCATGTTCCACGTATCATATTCACTATCTATAAATACTGGAACCCCACCTTCATAAACTACAGGATTAACGGTTGCTGCAAAAGTCATATCACTACAAAATACTTTATCTCCTCTTTTAACACCCGCTAATTTTATTGCAAGGTGAAGTGCCGCTGTACCTGTTGATAAAGCAACCGCATATTTACATCCTATTTTTTCACAAGTAGTTTTTTCTATGCTATTTATATTCTCACCAATGCAGCTCATCCAGTTGGTATCATAAGCCTCTTTTACATACTTCATTTCTTCCCCATCATGCATTGTTGGAGAAGAAAGCCAAACTTTTTTTTCAAAAGGTTTAATATTAGAAATCATTTTAAAACACATCCCTTAAAATTCAATTTAACGTAATAATTATACTATTTTTCATCATATTTCTCAATATAAATATTGCAATTTCTAATATTTAACAAAAAACAGAACTTACGTTCTGTTAATTATCTTTATATATTTTATAAGTATCGACTACTTCATGCACTTTTTCTTTTATATCATCTTTATTTTCATAAGAATATTTTATTAAATTATCTAACTTCTTTAAAAATTTATTGTTATCAAAATCTATTGGTTTACCTATATGAATTAATTTATTAGGGGTACTTTTTAACCCTTCTTCTTCCATAAGTATTTCTTCATATAGTTTTTCCCCGGGTCTTAATCCAGTTATTTCAATTTTAATATCAACGTTAGGTTCATAACCCTTATATCTTATTATTTGTTTAGCTAAATCATATATTTTAACTGGTTTACCCATATCTAAAACAAATATTTCTCCGCCTTTAGCATAGCAACTTGCTTGTAAAACAAGACTTACTGCCTCTGGTATGGTCATAAAAAACCTAGTTATTTCTTTATGAGTTACGGTAACTGGTCCTCCATTTTCTATTTGTTTTAAGAATAAAGGTATAACTGAACCATTACTACCAAGTACGTTTCCAAATCTTACTGCAACATAATCCGTATTTTTTGATTTCTTATTATAAGACTGAATAATCATTTCACATATTCTTTTAGTTGCACCCATTACGTTAGTTGGTCTTACCGCTTTATCTGTTGAAATAAGTACGAATTTTTCTGATTTATACTTATCTGCTAGTTTTGCAACGTTAAGGGTTCCTAAACAATTATTTTTAATGGCTTCATTGGGACTTACTTCCATTAACGGAACATGTTTATGAGCCGCAGCATGAAATATTAATTCTGGTTTATATTTTTTAAATATGTACTCTAACCTATCATAATCTCTAACTGAGCCTATAACTACCTTTAAGTTTAAATTAGGATAGTTTCTTTTTAGTTCTTGTTCAATATCATAAGCGTTATTTTCATATATATCAAATATTATTAACTCCTTAGGATTATTAGTAGCTATTTGTCTTGAAAGTTCTGATCCTATTGAACCACCGCCGCCTGTTACCATTACAACTTTATTTGTAATATTATTAGCTATTTCATCATTATTTACTACGATTTGGTCCCTTCCTAGGAAATCTTCATAAGATAAAGGCCTTATTTTCTCTACAATTTCCTTAGCATCTTTTTCATCCATAGCTTTCGTAATAGAAGGCATTATTTTTATGTTACAATTAGTTTTTTGACATTCTTCTACAATTAAAGCTAACTTACTCTTACTAATAGATGGAATCGCAATTATTATTTCTTTTATTTCGTATTTATCACAATATTTTTTTATTTCATTTCTATTTCCAACTACTAAAATACCTTTTATGTAAGTGCCTTTTTTTTGTTTATCATCATCTATGATACATCTAATTCTATTATTAAAACCACTAGGATTATTATTGATTTCATCAATAAGTAACCTACTAGCAGAACCCGCTCCAATTAGCATGGTGTTATTATCCTTTTTAATACTTTTTATCTTTATAAGGGTAAGTCTTAACAGCCTATAAGAAAACCTTGAGGCACAAACAAATAATAATATTAATAAAAACTGAATTATATAATAACTTTTTGGCATGCTAACTTCTAGCATACTTTTATAAGTAAAGGTTACCGCTTCAAAAAACATACTTCCAATAACAATGTTTATAAGCTCCGTTATAGAAGCATATTTCCAAGTACTTATATATAATTTTAAAAATATAAAAATAATAACTAACACGCTAGCATCAAGTACGTAATATTTATAAGAGTTAACCAAATAATTATTAGGTATGTTATCAAAATCAAACCTTAAACCAACCGCTAGTAATGACGTTATTATAACCGCAAATAAATCGCATAATAAAAACAGTGTTATTCGTGCGCTTTTTTTATCGAAAAATTCCTTAACTTTGTGCATACTTTTATCCCCAAACCTTTTCAAATTAATTAAAGTATAACACAGATAACATTCTTTTTCAATTAAGATGTAACATAATATTACTAATTATTAGAATTATAATGATTTATTCTATTAATTTGTATGCAACACATAATAATTAACATAACAAATCCTCCAATAAATGCTCCTAGCATAAAATAAACTAATTTTAACACTTTACTTCCTCCTTTTGACCACGTATTATAAACACTTTATTTATCAAATAACATCGATATTTGTCGTTTTATAAAAATATTCTATTTTTATTATATTCCGTTTTATTTTTATTATAACAATTTTAAAAAAACAGAAGAATTAATCTTCTGTTTGTATTATTCCTAAATCAACTAACATGACACTTATTAATGATAAAG
>CANQFW010000018.1 GCA_947599995.1 uncultured Clostridia bacterium | reverse complement strand
AACCTTGAAGTTTAACTTATAAGCAAACTTCAAGGCTATTTTTTGTTTTTTAAACTGAAAAAGTCGGGTTATAACATAACTTATTATATAAGTTCTCAAAAGATCATAATTAATGTTGACTTTTGGGAGCTTATATTTATATTCTAGGAAATTTTTTAAAAAAATGTACAAAAACTTGTTGCAAAACTGTTATCTTTAAAATATAATATAAAAAATAAGCAATGAAAGGATGGAATCCGACATGAGCAAAAAAGAAGATGCAATTCTAAAATTAAAAAAATATAACCAAGATCACATAATCAGAATATTACAAAAAATAGATAAAAAAGATCAAGAAAATCTTATAAACCAAATATTAGAAATAGATTTGGGGCAAATAATGGATTTATATGAGAAGACCAAAAAAGATAAAAAGAAAACAACAGGCAAAATAGAGCCAATTAATTCATTAGAAAAATCGAAAATATCAAAAGATGAAATAAATAAATTATCAAATATTGGAAAATCTTCAATAAAAGAAGGAAAATATGCAGTTGTAACAATGGCAGGAGGTCAAGGGACAAGACTAGGATTTAGTGGACCAAAAGGAACATTTAAATTAGATATAGGAAAAAAAGGAAAATACATATTTGAAATTTTAACAGAAACATTAAAACGTGCCTATAAAGAATACGGATTTGAAAGTTATTGGTATATAATGACAAGTGAAGAAAACAATGACGATACAATAAAATTCTTCGAAGAAAACAATTATTTTGGATATGATAAGGAAAAAGTGAAATTTTTCTCACAAGGTAAATTGCCACTTATAGATAAGAATGGCAAATTGCTTATAGGAAAAGATTTTAAGATAAGAGAAGCCTCAGATGGAAACGGGGGAGTTTATGTTGCCCTAGAAAAAAACAAGATGATAGATCATATGAAAAAAAATGGTATAGAAAGGGTATTTATATGTGGAGTGGATAACATAATGGTTAATATGGTAGACCCAGTATTTTTAGGAATGACAATAGAAAAAAATGTTCCTATAGCTTCAAAATCTATATCAAAATTATATCCAGACGAAAAAGTTGGAGTATTTTGCATTAGGGATAAAAAACCTGGAATCATAGAATACATAGAGCTAACAGAACAAATGAGAAATGCTAAAAATGAAAACGGAAAATTAATATATGGAGATGCAAATATAGTAAGCCATCTATTAAAAGTAGATGCCTTAGAAGAAATTGCTACAAAAAAATTAGACTATCATGCAGCTGTAAAGAAAAATGCATATATAAATGAAAATTTAGAAGAAGTAATTCCTACAGAGCCAAACTCATATAAATTTGAATCTTTTATATTCGATGGATTCAAATTTCTAGATAACATGGCTGTTTTGCAAGTTAAAAGAGAAGAAGAATTTTCACCAATAAAAAATAAAGATGGATTAGATAGCCCTGCTACAGCTAAGGAGATTTATTGCAAATATTGGAATATAAGTATTTAATAAAAATGCTGAACTTTTACTATATTAATTAGATTAAAAATGTAATTTTTAGATACAAATTTCGCAATAATTGCAATTTTTTGAAAGGATTATTTATGGAAGAAATTAAGGTCAACAATTTATTTAATTTAGAAGAGACTATAGCAAAGGATATATTCGAAAAATGCATATATCCTTGGGAGGTTTTACCAAGGATTCAAGACTTTATTATAAAATTAGGAAATTCACTAGATGAAAATAAATTTTATAAAAAAGGTGAAAACATATGGATTGCTAAAAATGCAAAAATTGCTCCAACTGCATATATAGAAGGGCCAGCTATAATTGATGAAGAAGCACAAATAAGGCACTGTGCATTTATTAGAGGAAGAGCAATTGTTGGGAAAAAAGCAGTAGTAGGAAATTCAACAGAGCTTAAAAATGTGATTTTATTTAATAATGTTGAAACTCCACATTACAATTATGTTGGTGATTCTATACTTGGATTTAAAGCACATATGGGTGCTGGCAGTATAACTTCAAATATTAAATCTGATAGAAAACTCGTCGAAATAAAAGTAGAAGACAAGAAAATTCAAACAGGGTTAAAAAAGATTGGAGCCTTTCTGGGCGATTACGTAGAAGTTGGATGCGGAAGTGTGCTAAATCCTGGAACTATAATAGGTAGAAAAACAAATATATATCCGCTTTCATCAATTAGAGGATGTGTGAAAGCTAATTCAATATATAAGAATCAAAACGATATAGTTTCAAAAATGTGATTTTAAGTATTTTTTATAGAAATAACAGTGTGACAAATCTATTTTTAATAATTAACAGATCCACGCAACTGTAAAAATGAAATTTAAAGGAAGCGAATATATGTCTTTTTCATTAGAAGTAAAAAAAGAATTAAGCCAAATAAAAAATTTGGCAAATAAAGAAGAAGTAAAATATGAACTTATGGGATATGTTATAAGTAATAACATTTTATTAGAAGATGATAAAATAAGGTATTCTACAGAAAATGAATATAACATAAATAGATTTTCCAAATTACTAAGAAATGTAAATATACAGGATTTTGACATATGTGTACAAGGTAATCTTTTTATAATATCTTTTAGTCGAAAAAAATTTGAAATAGACAAACATTTTGATGAAATAAACATTATAAATTTAATGCAAAGCGAAGAAAACATAGACTTAGTAAGGGCTTTTACTAGAGGAATGTTTTTGGGTTCAGGATCTATTAATAACCCAGAAAATATGTATCATTTAGAAATAAGCATTGCAAATTCACAAGATATGTCTAAAATATCAAATGTGCTAAGTAAGTTTGATATAAATTTAAAGCAAACACAAAACTATTTATACATAAAAGATGGAGAGGAAATATCAAAATTTTTAGCTTTTATTGGTGCAAATAAATCGGTACTAAAATTTGAAGAAATAAGAGTTCAAAAGCATATGAATAATAAAATAAATAGACTTGTAAACTGTAAAACAGCTAATTTAAATAAGATTATAAATGCTTCTGTTGAACAAATTAATGCAATAAAAAGTTTAAAAGAATCAGGTAAATTTGAAAAACTAAATGATTCATTAAAAGAGATTGCTGATTTAAGAATTCAGTATCCAGATATTTCGCTTATAGAGCTTGGACAAAAATTAAAAAATCCGATTGGAAAATCCGGAGTAAATTATAGACTTAAAAAAATTATTCAAATTTCGAAAACCTATTGATAAAAAGACATTAATTGTATATAATACAAAAGAAGAATAAGTCATGTATTATCATGATTAATAGGAAAAAATATGTTAAATAAAAAACATATTTTATAAAAAAACGGAGGGAACTAATGAGAAATAAATATGAATTAAGTTACAAAAAACTAAAAATGTCATGTGATCCAAATATTTTTAGATTTGAAACTACAGAAAATTTAAAGCCAATTACAGCAGGAATTGGACAAGACAGGGGAATTAAAGCTCTTGAATTTGGAATTAATGTGGAAACAAAAGGTTATAACATATATATAGAAGGCCCAAGTGGTGTTGGAAAAACTATGTATACAAAAAACTACTTAAATAAAATTGCTACTAAAAAGAGAGTCCCACACGATTGGTGCTATATATATAACTTTGAAAATCCAAATGAACCAATTGCAGTATCACTTCCAGCAGGACAAGGTAAACAATTTAAAGACAGTATGGATAGCTTCATAAAAGAAATAAAAAAAGATATAAAGAGCACTTTTAATAATGATGATTTTGAAAAAGAAAAAGCTCTAATAAAAAAGGACTTTGAACAAAAAAGAAGTGTATTAATGGAAAAGCTGGAAAAGGAGACAATGAAGTACGACTTCCAAGTTAAATCAGCTCAAAATGGTATTTACATGATGCCAGTATTAGAAGGAAAGGCGTTAAAAGAAGAAGAATTTAATAAACTAGATGATGAATTAAAAAATAAGTACGAAGAAAAATCAAACATAGTTCAAGAATTAATAATGCAAGCTATTGGACAAATAAAAGAAATAGAAAGATTGTCAGATAAAAAAATATCTGAATGGCAATCAAATGTAGCATTGCTTACTGTAAATGTTCATATAAACTATTTAAAATCAAAATACAGAAGAAATAAAAAAATAAATAAGTTTTTAAATGATGTAAAAAAAGATGTCTTAAGTAATGTACCAGTATTTTTACAAGATGAAGCAAAAGAAAATAATGCGCAAGCAAACCCATTACAACAAAAGCCAGACCCATGCTTAAATTACAGAGTTAATTTATTTGTAGATAATAGCAACTTAGAAGGTGCTCCTGTAATAATGGACTGGGACTACTCATATCACAATATATTTGGAAAACTAGAATATGAAAATTATTATGGTTCTCTAAAAACTGACCATACAATGTTAAAAGCCGGAATGCTTCAAAAAGCAAATGGTGGATATATAATTTTTCAAGCAAGAGATTTGATAAACAATCCAATTTCATATGAAAATCTAAAAAAGGCATTAAGAATTAAAGAGATTGGAATTGAAAACACAGCAGACCAACGTTCTTCAATGGTAATGGTTTCTTTAAAACCAGAAACAATTCCATTAAATTTAAAAGTGATATTAATTGGAGATAGCTATATATACCAAGCATTACTTGCTATGGATTCAGATTTTAAAAATTTATTTAAAATAAAGGTAGAATGGGAAGACGAAGCACCTGCAAATGAGGAAAATGCAAATCGTTTAGCTAGAATTATACATGACTACTGCATACATGAAGAACTTTTAGACATGGATAAATATGCTATGGCAAGGGTTACAGAATATGCTTCTAGATTGGCAGGAGACCAAACTAAAATATCAACATTATTTAATGATATCTTTGAAGTAATAAGTGAAGCATCTACTTGGGCTAAAATGGCTAGGTCTAAATTAGTAACAGAAAATTTTATTTTAAAAGCATTAGAAGAAAAAAGAGAAAGAATTAAGAAATATGACAGTAAGTACATGGAAATGATAATAGACAATTCACTTTTAATAAGCACATCAGGAACAAAGGTTGGTGAATTAAATGGTCTTACAGTTATGACAATTGGAAATTATACATTTGGAAAGCCTGCTAAAATAACGGTAAATACCTATACAGGAAAAAATGGAATTGTAAATATCGAAAGAGAGGTAGAGCTTTCGGGTTCTTCACACTCAAAAGGTGTGTTAATTTTAACAGGATATTTGGGAGAAAAGTTTGCACAAGATATTCCACTCAGCCTTACAGCAAGTATCTGTTTCGAACAATTATATAATGGAGTTGACGGAGACAGTGCCTCAAGTACAGAGCTTTATGGATTGTTATCAAGCCTTTCAGAAGTGCCAATTAATCAGTCAATAGCTGTAACAGGTTCAGTAAACCAAAAAGGACAAATTCAACCTATTGGAGGAGTAAATGAAAAAATAGAAGGATTTTACCAAGTTTGCAAGCAGAGAGGACTGAATGGAACACATGGTGTTATGATACCAGTACAAAATGTTAAGAATTTACAACTTTCAGATGAAGTTATAGAAAGCGTAAAAAATAAATTATTTAAAATTTATGCTATTTCAACTATAGATGAAGGAATAGAAGTCCTAACAGGTGTGCCAGCAGGAAAAAAAGATAAGGATGGAAAGTTCCCTGCAGGAACTATAAACTATTTGGTATATAATAAATTAAAAAAATATGCTGAAATTAGTGATAATAAGAATAAGATGTAAAATATAAAATCAGTTTGAAATATTCAAATACACAATTGGAAGGAATATTATAAAATGAATAAATTCAGAAATGAAAAAGGTGTAACTCTTCTTGCTTTGACTATAACAATTGTGGTGATGGTAATAATTACTGCAACTTTAATAACAAACACACAGAATCGTCTGAAACTAGAAAAAGTAGATAATTTATACAGCGATATAGAACAAATTAAAGATAAGATTTCACAATATTATATAAAAAAAGGCAGTTTACCAATTAAGGAAGATGCATATTGCAATGCTGAGAATCTTGTAAGTATTTTAAAAGCAAATGGTGCGGATAAGTCAATGGAATTGAATGATTTATTAGATGCTAACGACAACAAAAACACATCTGAAGAAACATACTATGTTATAGATTTATCTAAACTAGATAATTTAACATTAAATTATGGCTCAGAATATAAGAAATGGTCAAGTGGCACTGATTTGCAAGATCTATATATAATAAATATCAAAAGTCATCAGATATATTATCCAAAAGGTATTTTGGTTGATGGAAAATTTTATTATTCATATAATTTAGCAATAAAAGATGATGATACAAATACGGACGAAACATTTCAAATCGAAGGAATTAGTGTTGATAAAGCCAATTTTGAAAATGCAGATAGCAATAAAAAAATATATATAGCAGATAAAGGAAAAATTCCGGTTAATGCTAATTTACAAGTGAAAGTTCCGAGTGGTACTGTTTTAAAAAATGCATATTATGCATTAATTCATTCATCAGATACAGAAGAACAAGAAAAGCCCAATTCATTTACAAAATGTACATTAGAAAAAAAAGAGGATGCCTTAAATACGGAAAACGATACGTATCAAATAAATATAATAAGTGATAAAGTATCTTATGGAAATTACATTTTATGGATAAGAATAGAAGATCAAGACGGTAATGAGATTATTACAAATAAATCTACAGATGATGATACAAAAAACGAAATCATTATAGAAGAAAAGAAAATAGAATTATCACTTTCTGAGGCAAAGCAAATAAATAAGGATGAAGAAACAGTTGCTACTCGGAGTTGAAGTTACAATAAAATATGATGATAAAGCATTAGAGGAGTGCAAATATGCAGAAGCAAGTACATTAGAAGATGCTAAAGAAAAATGTAGAGATAATAATAATTTTATGCCAGAAGATAGTGGGTCTTATACAATACAAGACGGTGAAAGAGTATATATATTAAATGTGTTTGAAGATGAATATATATTTTTTACGGCAAAGGATAAGTTTGGAAATAGTACAACTTCTTATGTGTATGTTGACATTCCATAAAAAAATTAATATGGTAAATAATCAAGTGGATTTACATACGAATCATTAATACGCATTCCAAAGTGTAAATGTGGTCCTGTTGTAGCTCCATTTGTAGGTTTGCCAGAAGAATCTTTATACTTATTGCCCAATACTCCATATACATATTTTGGTCCCACATTACCTATTATTTGACCTTTTACTACAGTGTCTCCAACATTTACTATAAAGTTAGGATTGCAATGACAATAAGAATATTTAATTTCACCATTGTCTTTATTAGAATCAGTTATTGTGATGGTGTATCCACCACCTCCCAAGAAGTCCGCAAATGTAATCGTACCATCAGTTACAGCTATAAAAGAACTTCCTTCAGGAGCTCCAATATCGACACCTTTGTGGTAGGTCGATGCACCACCTGTAGGAGCTGTTCTTTTTCCAAAATAAGAGTTAATTTTGTAATAGTTAGGTGCTGGCCAAAGCAGAGAATCGGTATCTTCAAATTCTACTATTTGTACATTGGGATTTTTTGGGGATTTTGTTGGAATAAAAAATATGCATATAAATAATGTGAGTAAAATCATAAAAATGAAAAATTTATTGAATTCTTTTATATGAAACACCTCTTTGAATTAATTATTATGCCCCGAAAATACTGTTTATTATAAGGGATAATTTGTGGGTTGTCAAGTAATTTGATATAATTCTTTTCCAACCCGATTTGTGCTTTAGAAAGGAATGAGATTAAAAAATGAAGAAATTATTTGAAAAAAAGATAAATATAGTTCTTATTATTGCTTTAATTATATTAATAGTAGTAACTATTGTAGCTGTAATAATATGGAAAAAAACGACGACGCCATTAAATGAAAACATTTCTTATGATGACAAATTAACATGTAAAAATTATTTTGAGAGTATTGCAATTAACCTTGATGTTAAGAAGGCAAAAAGAGATGGAACAGATACTACTCTTAAAGAAGAATTTGGAATTTCTGAGCAAGAAGAACAGAATATTTTAAGTTCAAAAGAAAATCTAAGGGAGTTTTTTGCTGGTTCAACATTTGAAATTTATAAACAAGAAAATAATATAATTTACATAAAAAATGATTATCAGACCAAAAGAATAATACTTATATCAAATGATAAAATTGAAAAAGATAAATCATTTGAAGCTAAATCAGTAAAACAAATGCCAAGTGGTTTATATGTTTTAGAATATGATACACAAAAAAGAGCGCAAGCAGCTGCAGAATATTTTTCTGAACAAAATGGTGTAAAAGTTATAAAAGATGAAGTAACACATGCAGAACAAATTAGTGATGAATCTCAAACTATGTATGGAGAAGTTCATGAAGATTTGCCAGAAGGTACAAATACGCGTGGGGTTGTGGATTTAGGATTAGAAAATTTTAAAAAAATTATTAATGAAAATGGAAACCCAAGTGAAGTTATAGTATCTACAGTAGGATATGGAGCATGTATTGAAAATAGTTTTTTTAGTGGTAGAATATCGGACAGATATTATAATTTTATGGATAACACTAAAGACGCTTCGGAAACTATATCACAAGGAAGCAGAATTGCAGAGGTTATTGTAGATTCAACAACAAATAATGTTAAATTACTTCCAATAAAAATTGTAAATGATCAAGGTTATACATCAACAGTGGCAATTATAAATGGAATAGAGTATGCTACTAAATTTTCGGATGTAATTTGTTACGAAATTGTCAATAAGCAAAATGAAGCTATAGATGTGTCTTTAAAAAATGCATACAAAGAGGACAAGCCATTTTGTGCAGTAACAGTTAAGGGAAATAGTGTATATCCTGCAAATCATCAGACTACAATTGCAACAGCATCTGTAAATAAAAATTTTGAACCTGCAACATATTCAGGAACTGGAACATATATTGATTTTTCAGCTTCAAGTACAGATATAAAAGAAATATTTACTGAAGCTTCATCTGTATCAAGATGGTCAGGAGTACAGTATTCTAATGCTAGTATAGCAGCAGAGATCGCTTTGCTTAAAACATACAATAATGACTTTAAAATTACAGATGTGTATAACGAACTTATAAAATATTGCCAAGACCTTGGAGCTAGCGGAAAAGACGAAGTATTTGGATATGGAGTTCCAAAATTTAATAATATACAAATCTCAGATATCGATAAATTATCTCCAGAGATGCAAGACATTGTGGTTGATAATGAGCAGTGGGAAAAAAGCAAAAATATAAAAATATCTGCAAAAGATAATATAAGAATTTTAGGATGGCAAGTGACAAATTCAGAGCAAGAACCTAATGAATGGAAAAATATAGAGGATTTGACACCATCTTTGGAAACAGAATACGAAATAAATAGTAATGGTAAATATTTCATATGGGTAAAAGATAGTGCTAATAATATCTCATATAAACAAATAGAAGTTAACAAGGTAGATAGTACTGCTCCAAATATTAATTATACAATAAATAAAGATAAATTAAATTCAGAAGGGTATGTCACTATAAATGTGGAAGCGAAGGATGATGAATCAGGACTTGCAGAAGCTCCATATAGTTGGGATAATTCAAGCTGGGGAAAGGAAAATAACAACCTTACTGTTAAAGAAAATGGCAGATACACTATTTATTGCAAAGATAATGTTGGAAATGTATCTCAAAAAGAAATTTTAGTAGACTTTTTTGAAGTTAAAGCACAAGCAATAATTAATGAAGGAAATATAATACAATCTATTATACCATCAACTAACTGGAATAATAATACAAATCAAGATGTTCAGATTATACTAAAAAATACAGTTGATATTGTAGCATGGCAAATTACCACAGAAAATACTCAGCCTTCGAACTATGTAGAATTAAGACAAAGCACTAATCAAGGAGGAACAACAAATATTAATAATACAACAGATAACCAAATAAGTAATACGAATGAACTAAGTGTAAATACTGTAACTTCATCACCAAATATATTAGATACAAATACATTTACTCAAAACAGCAATTCAATATACAATTCAAGTAACACACATGTAGCAATAACAGCATCTTTTGAAGCAGGAACAACTTACTATGTATGGGCTAGAGACTCAAGAGGTAGCGTTCATTCACAGAGTTTTAGAATTGAGAAAACTACAATTTAATTTTTAATTATAGTTTATTAAATAAATAAAAAAATATATAAAAATATAAAAGGAGGAAAAATGGCAAACATATTAAAAGATGTATCAAGAACATTCAATGAATTTTTATTAATACCAAATTTAACAGATGAAAGGTGTATACCAAGTAATGTGGATTTAAAGACTCCACTTGTAAAATTTAAGAAAGGAGAAGAACCAAAATACCATGCAAATATTCCATTTGTATCTGCAATAATGCAAGCTGTTTCAGGAGAAGAAATGGCAATTGCATTAGCAAGAGAAGGAGGATGCTCATTTATATATGGGTCACAATCAATAGAATCTCAAGCTGCTATGGTAAAAAGAGTAAAAAAACACAAGGCAGGATTTATATATAGTGATTCAAATGTAAAAAGTGGAACACCTTTAAGAGATGTAATAGAATTGGTTAAGAAAACAGGACATTCTACTGTTACAATAACAGAAGATGGAACAGCAAATGGAAAGTTTATAGGGTTAGTTACAGATAAGGATTACAGAATTTCAAGAGCAAATTTAGATGAACCAATAGATAACTTTATGACACCAAGAGAAAAAATAGTTTGTGCTAAAAAAGGAATAAGTCTTGTTGAAGCAAATGATATTATTTGGGAAAATAAAATAAGTTGTTTGCCTATACTAGATGAACAAGATAATTTAAAATATTTAGTATTTAGAAAAGACTATGAAGAAAGAAAAAATAATCCATACTCATTATTAGATGAAAATAAGAGATATATTGTAGGAGCAGGAATAAATACAAGAGATTACGAAGAAAGAATTCCAGCATTGGTAGAAGCAGGGGTAGACATGATTTGTATGGATTCATCAGATGGATACTCAGTATGGCAAAAAAATACAATAGATTGGGTAAGACAACATTATGGTGATGACGTAAAAATTGGAGCTGGAAATGTAGTAGATAAGGAAGGATTCTATTATTTAGCAGATGCAGGAGCAGATTTCATAAAAGTTGGAGTAGGTGGAGGATCAATCTGCATTACTCGTGAGCAGAAAGGAATTGGACGTGGACAAGCAAGTGCATTAATAGATGTTGTAGAAGCTAGAAATGAATATTTTGAAAGAACAGGAGTTTATATTCCAATTTGTTCAGATGGTGGAATAGTTCATGACTATCATATAACATTATCTTTAGCTATGGGAGCAGATTTTGTAATGATGGGAAGATATTTTGCACGATTTGATGAAAGTCCAACAAGAATAGTAAAAGTAGGTGGAAATTTTGTAAAAGAATACTGGGGAGAAGGTTCAAACAGAGCAAGAAATTGGCAAAGATATGATTTAGGAGAAGTTGGTAAAAATAAATTAAGCTTCGAAGAAGGAGTTGACTCTTATATTCCTTATGCTGGTTCTTTAAAAGATAACATATCTGTTACAATAAGTAAGATAAAGTCTACTATGTGTAACTGTGGTTCTATAAGTATTCCGGAATTTCATGAGAAAGCTAGACTTACACTTGTATCTAATATTAGTATTAAAGAAGGTAGTGCTCATGATGTCATGCTTAAAGAAATTCAAAATAATAATGCATAATGTTTATAACAAAAAATCACAATAGTTTTAAATTAACTATTGTGATTTTTTTTAATCTATGGTAAAATAAGCAAAAATAGCATTAAACAGATATATTTAAGAAAGGAATGATAAAAAAATGTCGGTGGCTAAATATAAAAGAGTTTTATTAAAATTAAGTGGAGAAGCATTAGCAGGAGATGACAAAACAGGAATAAATATAAAAGTAGTAGGAGCAATTTGTGATAAAGTAAAAGAAGTAGTAGAAATGGGAGTTGAAATAGCAATAGTAGTAGGCGGAGGAAACTTCTGGAGAGGACGAAGAAACGGCGAGCAAATGGAAAAGACAACTGCAGACTACATGGGAATGCTAGCAACAGCAATGAATGCACTAGCACTTCAAGATGCAATTGAAGCAAGAGGAATTTACACAAGAGTTCAAACAGCAATTGAAATGAGAGAAATTGCAGAACCATTTATAAAAAGAAAAGCAATAAAACATTTAGGAAGAAATAGAGTAGTAATATTTGCATGTGGTACAGGAAACCCATTCTTTACAACAGATACGGGAGCAGCTTTAAGAGCAGCAGAAATAGAAGCAGATGCTATTCTTTTAGGAAAAGCAATTGATGGAGTATATTCAGCAGATCCAAAGCTAGACCCTAATGCTATAAAATATGATGAAATTACATATGCAGAGGTATTACAAAAAGATTTAAAAGTTATGGACTCTACAGCCACAGCATTATGCAAAGATAATAATATACCACTTATTGTATTTGGAATTGCAGATCCAGAAAATATAGTACGTGCTGTAAAAGGAGAAAAAATAGGCACTATAGTAAAATAGTAAGGAAAGGAAGAGGTTAAAAAATGGACTATTCAGAAATTAAGGAAAAAATGTCAAAAACATTAGAAAGTTTAAATACAAGACTTTCAGAGGTAAGAGCAGGAAGAGCAAATCCTGCAATATTAAATAAAGTAAAAATAAACTATTATGGAACACCAACACCAATAAATCAAGTAGCTGGTGTATCAGTTCCAGAAGCTAGAATAATAGTAATTCAACCATGGGATACATCAATATTAAAAGATATAGAAAAAGCAATACTAGCATCAGAAATAGGAATTAACCCAAATAATGATGGAAAGGTAATTCGTCTTGCTTTCCCAGAATTAACTGAGGAAAGAAGAAAAGAATTGGTTAAAGAGATAAAAAAATATGCAGAAGAATCTAAAGTTGCAGTAAGAAATTCAAGAAGAGAAGCAATAGATAAAATTAAGGCTATGCAAAAACAAGGAGAAATTACTGAAGATGAATTAAAACAAGCAGAAGATGAAATTCAAAAAATAACAGATAAGAATACTGAAGAAATCGACAAAATGATTGATGGTAAGGAAAAGGAAATTATGTCTATATAATGTGAATTTAATTACCTATAAATATTAACGTTTTATTTATATGGATTCTATAAAATCTATTAAAAAGAAAATTTATGGAATTAAAAAATATAAACTGAAAGGAAAAGTCATTTAAATGGAGTTTAAAGAAGAACTAAAAAAATATCAAAAACAGGTAGAAAAAGAACTTGAAAAATACGTAAGAAAAGATTTAGTACCAGAAAAAGTCTTAAATGAATCAATGGAATACAGCTTAATGGCGGGAGGAAAAAGGCTAAGACCAATTCTTGTAATAGCTTCTTATAAGCTTTTTAAAGAAGACTTTGAAAAATGCTTTCCATACGCAGTTTCAATAGAAATGATTCACAACTTTTCTTTAATACATGATGATTTGCCAGGAATAGATAACGATGACTTTAGACATGGAAAGCCTACAAATCATAAAAAATTTAATGAAGCCACTGCAATTTTAGCAGGGGATGCGCTTTTAAATAATAGCTATATGGTACTTAGTGAAGATTTATCAAAAACAAAAGAAATAAAAGAACTAAACAAAAAAATAAAAGTATTTAAAGAATTCTCAAATGCAGTAGACAGAATGATAGCAGGTGAATATGTAGACACAGAGTATGAAGGAAAGCAAATATCTAAAGATTATTTAGAATATATACATAAAAATAAAACAGGAGAACTTTTAAAGCTATGTGTGAGAATGGGAGCTATTTTAGCCGATGCATCTGATAGTGATTTAAAAAAATTAACAACATATGCCGAAAAAATAGGGCTTGCATTTCAAATTAAAGATGATATTTTATCTGTCGAGGGTAATGAAGAAATTATGGGAAAACCCGTAGGTAATGATGAAAAACATAAAAAATGTACATATGTATCTGAATACGGTTTAGAAGCTTCAAAACAAATTTTAGAAAAAATAACTGCAGAGGCAGTAGATATAACAGAAGAATTTGGAAGCAGAGCGGAATTTTTAAAACTTTTAGCAATATATATTAAAGATAGAAATAAATAAAAAAGGAAGATTTAAATGGATTATAACAAAGAAAACTTACCAAAGCATATAGCAATAATAATGGACGGAAATAGAAGATGGGCAAGAGCTAAAGGAATGCCAGTAGCATTAGGGCATAAAGAAGGAGCTAAAACTCTAGAAAAAATAGTAAGATATTGCAATAAAATAGGAATTAAATACATAACTGTATATGCTTTTTCAACTGAAAATTGGAAAAGAACACAAGATGAAGTAAATAGTTTAATGCTTTTACTTCAAAACTACATAGAAGACTATTCTAAAAGAGCAGATTCAGAAAATATTAAAGTTCAATTCCTAGGAGATACATCAGCTTTTAAACCTAAAATGCAAAAGGGAATAGCAGATTGCATAAAAAGAACAAAAAATAATACAGGAGTAACATTTAATATAGCCTTAAATTATGGTGGAAGAGCAGAAATTTTAAAAGCTGTAAAAGAAATTTCAAACAGTGTAAAACAAGGAGAACTAAATATTGAAGATATTAGTGAAGAATTAATATCAAATAGTTTATATACAAAAGGAATGCCAGATCCAGATTTACTAATACGTACAAGTGGAGAAATGAGACTAAGCAACTTTCTACCATGGCAACTTGTATATTCAGAGTTTTTGTTTGTAGAAAAAAATTGGCCAGATTTTTCAGAAAATGATTTAGATAATGCAATATTAGAGTATCAAAAAAGAACAAGAAAATTCGGAGCAAACTAATAAGGTATAAATATAGAGAACATATAGAAAAATAAGAAGAGGAGGAAGTTTCTAAATAGCTTTAGAAACATAAAAAATATGGATTTTAAAAGAATACTAACAGCGTTATGTGGTTTACCTGTTGTTGTACTTGTTTTAGCACTTGGTAATACATATGTAGTAGATATCTTATTAATGATAGTAGCAATAATTTGCATGCATGAATATTTATCAGTAATAAAGAAAGTTTCTCATCCACTAGAATGGATAGCTTATGCATCAACAGTGGTTATTGTAATAGCGTCATTTGTAACAGAAGACTTAATAATGAAAATAGTTATGTATGGGTTACCTTTTTTAATATTATTACTATTTTCTAAAGTAATAATTACAGAAATGAAAACTACATTTAAAGATGTAGCTTATACAATGCTTGGAATAATTTATATTGTAATATTTATACTATTTTTAGCACTAATAAGAGGACTACAAAATGGCAAAATATTAATTGGATATACATTAGTTATAGCATGGTCAACAGACATATGTGCATATTTAATTGGAAGAAATTTTGGTAAACATAAATTTAGTAAAATAAGTCCAAAAAAATCGATAGAAGGAGCAATTGCTGGAGTTATTGGTGCTGTAATAATGTCGATTATATATACATGGGTTATTAGCAAGTTTTTCCAAATAGAGTACTCAATGTTATTTATAGGAATAAGTTCAGCAATTTTAAGTATTTTAAGCCAAATAGGTGACTTTGTTGCATCTTGTATAAAAAGGTTTGCAGATGTTAAAGATTATGGAAATATATTGCCTGGGCATGGTGGAATGCTAGATAGAATTGATAGTTTAATTTTCTTAGCACCATTTGCATACATGTTGTTTACAATGATTTAGAGCGAAAAATGGTAGTTAAGAAATAAAATAAAACTATATTAAAAAGTATATTATTTTTAAGATAATAGGAGGAAAAAGTTTGTTTTTTATTAATGCTTTGAAAATAATATTTTTATTAGGATTTCTAATATTTATACACGAAGGCGGACATTTTTTAGTTGCAAAACTGTGTAAAGTAAAAGTAAATGAATTCGCAATAGGATTTGGACCAACCATATGGAAAAAGCAAGCGAAAGAGACAAAATATGCACTAAGATTAATACCACTTGGTGGTTTTGTAAGTATGGAAGGTGAGATAGAAAGCTCTGAAGACAAAAACGCTTTTAATAATGCAAGTATTCAAAAGAGAATTGCAATAGTAGCAGCAGGGGCAATAGTAAACATATTATTTGGAACAATAGTATTTGCAATATTAATATCTGCTATTTATGGCAACATAGCAACAGGAATTACTGCAACAGGTGATTTTTTACATTCAACATTACAAAGTTTAAAGATGCTATTTACGGGGCAAATTGGAACAAAAGATTTAACAGGACCAATAGGAATATCGCAGGTAGTAAGTAGTACAACAGGTTTTGCCCAATATATATACATTCTAGCTATTGTTTCTGTATCGCTAGGTATTACAAATTTACTTCCAATACCAGCACTTGATGGAGGAAAAATATTACTATTAATAATTGAATGGATAAGAAAAAAGCCGTTAAAAGAAGAATTAGAAGTTCAAATACAGTTATTAGGATTTTCAATATTAATAGTACTATCGTTATATGTAACGTATAACGATATAATAAGAATTATACGCTAAAAAATAATATATTTATTGATAATTTGATTATTTTTAGAATAAGTTTATTTAATTCTGAATTTAAAATAAAAAAATAGAAAGAGAAGGAGGAGTTGATGTAAGTTTTTAGGAGCTAACATCTACTTTGGATAAATGGAGAAATTTAAGTCAGGATTTGTATCGATAATAGGAAGGACAAATGTAGGAAAGTCTACACTTATAAATTTATTAGTAGGAGAAAAGGTTGCTGCAATTGCAAATAAAGTACAGACCACAAGGACACAAGTAAGAGGAATTGTAAATAGGCCAAATTGTCAAATTGTTTTTGTAGACACACCGGGAATTCATAAGCCTAAAACAAAATTAAATGAGAATATGATAGAGCTTTCGTGGGGAGCAATAGAAGACTCAGACATCGTTCTATTTTTAATTGAAGCAGACAGTAAGGAAGTAGGTCGTGGAGATAGAAAAATTTTAGATAAAATAAAGGAAAATAAAAAGAAAACAATACTAATTATTAATAAAGTAGACTTAATAAAAAAAGAAGAATTAGCAAAACTAATAAATATATACAAAGATGAATATGACTTCCAAGCAATCATTCCAATTTCAGCTATAAAACCAAAATATAAAGATGTTGTATTAGATGAAATTGAAAAAAATTTAAAAGAAGGAGTACCATATTACGACATTGAAGAATACACAGATCAAACACTAAGACAGCTTGCTGAAGAAACTATAAGGGAAAAAGCTTTAATATTGCTTCAAGATGAAGTGCCACATGGTATATTTGTAAAAGTAGAAAAAATGACATTAAAAAAGACAAGAAATAATGAAAAAATATATGTAATAGAAGCTACCATATATTGTTTAAGAAATGCTCATAAAGGAATCATTATAGGAAAAAATGGAAGCATGCTCAAAAAAATTGGAACAATGGCAAGAAAAGACATGGAAAAAAATTTTGGAACAAAAGTAAACTTAAAAACATGGGTAAAAATAAAAGAAAACTGGATGAATGACACAAAATTTTTCACAAATGAATAAATTATAATAAAATTGTGAAAAATAACAGAAGAAGGAAGTGAGCTTATGATAAAGGATTTAGCGTGGAATGCATTTAAAAAAACAGGAAATATCGATACATTTTTAGAATTAAAACAAATAGAACAATTACAAAATAATCAAAACAATTTATTACGGGCAAAAGGTGGAAACAAATGGGAATAGTAAAAACAAATGGAATAATAATATCTGAAAGTAATATGGGTGATTTTGATAAAATGCTTACAATGTTAACACCAGGACTAGGAAAAATTTCGTGCGTGGCAAAAGGTGCAAGGCGTCCCAAAAGTAGCCTACTTGCTGGCACGCAATTTTTATGTTTTGGAGAGTACATAATGTATAAAGGTTCTGAACACTACTCAATAAATTCATGTGAAATGATAGAGATGTTTTATAATATAAGAATTGATTTGGATAAATTAGAAAATGCAGTAAACATAACAAAAATAATACAAGATGTAACAGACGAAAATGAAAATTGCTATAAAATACTACAATTATATTTAAATACACTGTACATGATATCTGAAACAGAAAAAAATCCAAACTTTATTATAAGCATATTTAAGTTAAAGTTACTATGTTATTTAGGGTTTAAACCAAGAATAGAATGTTGCGTAAACTGCCAAAGTAAAGAGAATTTATTCTATTTTAGCATAAAAGACAATGGATTAAAATGCGAATCTTGTGCTAAGGTTGATAAAGGAGCAATTAAAATTAGTTTAAGTACATTTATTGCAATAAAGTATATCATAACAGCTCCTCCTAAAAAATTATTTTCATTTAACCTAGGAAATCAAAGTCAAAAGGAACTAGAGATTATTTGTAAAATTTATTTTAACGAAAAATTGGAGAAGGAATATAAGTAATTGGTAAATTAATAAACGTTCCAAAATTACCAATTTACTCTAGAAAGGAAGAAATTAATGTTAAAATTAGTAGATATAAAAAAGAACTATTTATCAGGTGAGAACGAAGTTCAAGCTTTAAAAGGAATTAACCTAGAATTTAGAAAATCAGAATTTGTATCAATTCTAGGACAAAGTGGATGTGGAAAAACCACTCTTTTAAATATAATAGGAGGGTTAGATAGATACACATCAGGTGATTTAATTATAAATGGAAAATCAACAAAAAAATTTAAAGATAAAGATTGGGATGCTTATAGAAATTATTCTGTGGGCTTTGTATTCCAAAATTATAATTTAATTCCTCACCAAACAGTTTTAGCAAATGTTGAGTTAGCTTTAACTTTATCTGGCGTAGATAAAAAAACAAGAAGGAAGAAGGCAATAAAAGCCTTGGAAGATGTAGGATTAAAAGACCAAATACATAAAAAGCCAAACCAAATGTCTGGTGGGCAAATGCAAAGGGTTGCTATTGCAAGAGCATTGGTTAATGACCCAGATATAATTTTAGCAGATGAACCGACTGGCGCATTAGATACCAAAACCAGTATTCAAATAATGGAAATACTAAAAAACATATCTAAAAATAAATTAATAATAATGGTAACACACAACCCAGAATTAGCAGAAAAATATTCATCAAGAGTAATTAAAATATTAGATGGAAAAATAACAGATGATACATTACCTTTTACAAAAGAGGATTCTAAAAAAGAGAAAAATGAAGCTAAATCTGGAAAGACTTCTATGAAATTCTTTACTGCCCTATCATTAAGCTTAAATAATTTAATGACAAAAAAAGCAAGAACATTTTTAACATCTTTTGCTGGAAGCATAGGAATTATAGGAATTGCACTTATACTTTCACTATCAAATGGAATTCAAAATTATATAAATAAAGTAGAAGAAGAAACCCTAACATCATACCCAATTACAATACAAGCAGAATCAATTGACATTTCAAGCATGATGGAAACAATGATGGGAATTTCTGGAGAAAATAAAGACATAGAAAAAGAAGAAGGAAAAGTCTACTCTAGAAATATTATGTCAGACATGGTGTCAACTTTATCTAGCAAGGTAAAATCTAACAACCTAAAAGAATTCAAAAGATATTTACAAGATGAAGATAAAACAATAAATGAAAACGCAAATGCTATAGAATATTTATATGATATGACCTTAAATTTATATAATGCAGATACATCTAAAGGTATTGTTCAGGTTAATCCAAGTCAAGTAATGAGCAAATATGGTTTTACAAATAACCAAAATCAAAGTTCATTTGAACAAAGCTTCTCCTCAACAGACGTATTTAAAATGCTTATAAATAACAAATCTCTTTTAGAATCACAAAATAAGCTACTAGCTGGAAGATGGGCTGAAAATTATAATGAAGTAGTTCTAATGATAGACAAAGATGGATATATAAGTGATTATACCTTATATTCTTTAGGAATATTAGACCAAAATGAATTAAAAGAAGACTATGAGAAAATACAAAATGGGGAACAAATTTCTGAAAAAGATACAAAAAGTTATACCTACGATGAACTTCTAAATCTTAAATTTAAGCTTATATTAAATACAGATTATTACAAAAAAGAAAATGGAATTTGGATAGATAAATCAAATGATAACCAATATATGAAAGATTTAATAGAAAAAGCTGAAGATATAAATGTTGTAGGAATAATACAATCTAGTTCAGAAAATAGCATGGAAAGTAATTCATCAGGAATAATTGGATATATGCCAGCACTGCAAGAATATGTAATAAATAAGATAAATAATACAGAAATAGTAAAAGAACAAAAAGAAAACGAAGATGTAAATATATTTACAGGAAGAAAATTTGAAAACCAAAATGCAAACTTTGATATAAACAGTTTAAGCCCAGAAGAACAAGCATATTATGCATCTTTAAGTAGCGAGGAACTTGCCAAAATAATGACTGCATATGCAGAAAATGCAGATGCAACCTATAAAGGAAATCTAAAGACACTTGGAGTTGTTGATCTAGAATCTCCTTCCTCAATAAATATATATCCAAAAGCATTTGAATCCAAAGATAATATATCTAATGCAATAACTGATTATAATAATAAAAAACAAAATGAAGGAAAAGATGAAGAAACAATTACTTATTCTGATATAGTCGGAACAATGATGAAATCAGTATCTAAAATAGTAAATGTTATAAGTGACGTATTAATTGCATTTGTTGCAATATCGCTTATTGTATCTTCAATCATGATTGGAATAATAACTTACATTTCAGTGTTAGAAAGAATAAAAGAAATTGGAATTTTAAGAGCAATAGGTGCTTCCAAAAAAGATATTTCAAGAGTATTTAATGCAGAAACATTTATAATTGGAATTGCATCTGGACTTTTAGGCACAGGAGTTACACTGTTATTAAATATTCCGATAAATGCTATTATTAAAGCCATTACAGGAATATCTGGAGTAGCAGCCCTTCCTTTAGAAGGTGGTATTATTTTAGTTGCAATTAGTGTTATCCTCACTGTTGTTGCAGGATTGATTCCAGCTAAAATAGCTGCAAAAAAAGATCCAGTAGAAGCTTTACGAAGCGAGTAATATAAGAATTTATAAAAGGCAGGAGCACATCTCCTGCCTTTATGTATTTTTAAGTATAAAACTACCACCTATTCTTCCTGCATCTTTAGAAGATAAGTCACCATTGTAACCGTCTTTTAAAGTAACACAAACTTCTGAAGCTGTCAAAAAAATATTTGAAAGTAATCGCCCTTATTAAACATAGTATTATCAATGCTTTGAAGAATTATGAAAATACATAAATAAAATATTCTATTAAGAAAAAAGTTGGAAATCCAAAAAAATTCGTAATAGGATATTTTTTGACTAATTTGCAATAAAATATTTGACTTTTTTGCAGTAAAACTATTGACTTTTTTGCAGTAAAACTATTGACTTTTTTGCAGTAAAATTTTAAAATATAAATAAATATATTTTTTATGGGGGAATTGAAAAATGTATGAAAGAGAAGTTAAAGAAAGAA
>CANQFW010000017.1 GCA_947599995.1 uncultured Clostridia bacterium | reverse complement strand
TAATCTTCCAATTATTCTGGATTATTAAAGCTTATGTAATTTCTATATAATTAACAAATTTTGTTTTATTCTTGTATCTCCTTAGCCAATTTGCTTATAGCTTTTGTTTCAATTCTAGATACATAAGAACGCGAAATCCCCATAGATTTTGCAATTTCATTCTGCGTTTTAGGTTTTTTACCATCTAATCCGAAACGAAGCTCAATTATAATTCTTTCCCTATCTTTTAAAATATTTTTCATTTTACTATATAATTCTTTAATCTTAATCTTTAAATCAACTACTTCATCAATATTTCTTTCGTCATTTTCTAAAACTTCCTCTAAAGTAACAACATTATCATCTTTATCTTTACCAATTGGTTCATTTAAGTATACCTCTGCATTCAGTTTTTTATTTGAACGTAAGTACATTAATATTTCATTATCTATACATCTAGAAACATATGTTGAAAGTTTAGCACCTTTTTCAATATTAAAAGTATTTATCCCCTTTATTAAGCCTATTGTTCCTATCGACAATAAATCTTCCTGATCTACTTTTATATTACCATATTTTTTGCAAACATGTGCAACTAATCTTAAGTTTCTTTCAATTAATAAATTTCGTGCTTCACAGTCTCCCTCGCTCATTTTAACTAATGCAATTCTTTCTTCTTCTTGCGATAATGGTTCTGGAAATAGATTACTTCCTGTAATATATCCTACAACAAAAATTGCTGATTTTAAAAACTCAAAAAAACTTGCTATACAAAGGCTTGAAAACATAAATTTAGCACCTCCAAATTTCTCTAATCCATTATATGGTTTAAAGAACTTAAAAGTGCCTGACCTTTTTTATTTTGTTATTAATTCACAAATTAGGTTGCTAAATTCAGTTGGGTTATCTAAACTTAAACCTTCTATTAATTTTGCATCTGAATATAGAACTTTTGCATATTTTTTTAGAAGTTCTTTGTCGCTTGCATAAATACTTTTTAATTTTTCTGCAATTGGATGATTTTCATTAATTTCAAGTATTGTTTGAGCCTTAATGTTTTGGTTGTTTGGCATACTATTTAATACTTTTTCCATTTCAACAGATATCGCTCCTTCGGTTGTTAAACATACCGGATGATTCTTTAATCTGTTTGTAAATCTAATTTCTTGTACCTCTGTTATTGCTTCTTTCATTACCGCAAACATATCTTTGTTTTCTTCATTTTTTCTTTGTAATTTTTCTTTTTCTTCTTTACTTTCTAAGTTGACATCATTTGCACTAACATTACTAAATCCTTTTTCATTATAGCTACCTAAAACTTGAATTACAAATTCATCTATATTTTCTGTTAGATAAAGTATTTCATACCCTTTATCTTTTACTCCTTCAACTTGTGGAAGCATATCTATTTTATCTATTGTCTCTCCTGCTGCATAATATATTTTTTCTTGAGATTCTTTCATTCTAGATACATATTCAGAAAGTGTTACTAACTTCTTTTCTGTTGAAGAGTAAAACATTATTAAATCTTTTAAATTATCTTTATTTATTCCAAAATTATTATATACACCAAATTTTAATTGTGTTCCAAATGTTTTAAATATTTTTTCATATTCTTCTCTTTCTGTTTTTAATAAGTTTAATAATTCTGATTTTATTTTCTTTTCTATGCTTTTTGCAATTACTTTTAATTGTCTATCGTGTTGAAGCATCTCTCTTGATATGTTTAATGATAAATCCTGGCTATCAACTAGTCCTTTTACAAAACCAAAATAGTCTGGTAATAATTCTTTACATTTGTCCATTATTAACACGCCATTTGAATATAATTGTAGTCCCTTTTCATATTCTTTAGTATAATAGTCATATGGCAAATGTGATGGAATATATAAAAGTGCTTTATAACTAATTCCTCCTTCTATTGACAAAAAAATTGTTTTAGCAGGCTTTTCAAAATCTGCAAATTTTGTCATATAGAAAGATTCATATTCTTCATTTGATACATCTTTCTTATCTTTCTTCCAAATAGGTATCATACTATTTAAAGTCTCTTCTTCTTTTTTGTCTATATATTCGTCCTTCGAACCTTCCTTAAGCTCTCTTCTTGTTACTTCCATTATAATAGGGTATCTAATATAATCCGAATATTTCTTTACTATTTCTTGAATTTTGTATTCTTCTAAGAAATCATCATATTTTTCTTCTTCACTATTTTCCTTAATATAAAGAATTATTTTAGTTCCCTCTGTTTCCTTATTAGCTTCTTGTATTGTATATCCTTCTGCCCCTGATGATGACCATTTGTATGCCTTTTCTTCTTCTACTTTTTTGCTTATAACTTCTACTTTTTTTGCTACCATAAAGGCAGAATAAAATCCTACTCCGAAGTTACCTATAATGTCTATGTCTTCTTTTTTCTCATTTGATTCTTTAAATGAAAAAGAACCACTTTGTGCTATTGTTCCTAAATTTGTTTCTAATTCCTCTTTTGTCATTCCTACTCCATTGTCTTCTATTGTTATTGTTCTTTTAGTCTTATTTATTTCTATGTTTATTTTTAAGTCTTCTTTTTTTACATCTATTTTGCTATTTGTTAAAGAATTATAATATAACTTGTCTAATGCATCACTTGCATTTGATATTAGCTCTCTTAAAAATATTTCTTTGTTTGTGTATATTGAATTTATCATTAAATCCAGCAATCTTTTAGACTCTGCCTTGAATTGTTTTGTTTCCATTTTATCATGTCCTTTCTTTTATTAATATTTTAATTTTTCATAGTATTATATATCTATTTTTTAGCAGTGTCAAGGCTAGACTGCTATTTTTCTTTTAAAATCATATTCTTATCATTCTTCAAATAATCCCATCCAGAGAAACAAGTTGCAAAAACACATATAATCATCATCGTACTTTCAATCAAATTCATTACAAAATTAAGTCCACCTAAATTACCATAAAAACACTCAAATAACTTTCCAACATTAAAATATGCTGCAATAACAGCTACCATTTGGGTAACAGTTTTTAATTTTCCCCAGACAGAAGCTGCAATAACTTTTCCTCCCTTAGAGGTTGCAACTAACCTGTAGCCTGAAATAACAAATTCTCTGAATAGTATTATAATAGGAATCCATGCTGGAAGTCTTCCTAATTCTACAAGCATAATCATTGCTGATATCACCAAAATTTTATCTGCAATTGGATCTAAAAATTTACCAAAAGTGGTTACTTGATTTCTTGACCTTGCTATGTACCCATCTAGCTTATCTGTTATTGAAGCTATTATAAATATTAAGTCTATTAATAAAAATGTGATTGGAATACCAAGACATTCCCCTTTTATATTGAGTATTGGTATAATTACCATTATTGGTACTAATATTATTCGAAATATTGTTAATTTATTTGGTAAATTCATTATTAGTCAAATCCTTTCTAAAATTTATAGGTAAAATTATTACTGTCATTTATTTCTTTGTACTATCTGCAACCTTTATTTCGTTAATTCTTCTATAGCTTTGTAAAGCTGAGAATCTTCTTCATTACTCAAAGCGTACGGATTTTTCACATCATCTGGAATTTTTACCTCTATATTTGGAGTTACTCCTACATTATGTATAGTTTCTCCATTTGGTGTATAATATTCTGCTGTAGTAATTTTAAGTCCACTTCCATCAGAAAGTGAAAATAAAGTTTGAATTATTCCTTTTCCATATGTCTTTGTTCCAATTACAGTTGCTTTATTATTATCCTTTAGACTACAAGCTAAAATTTCTGAAGCACTTGCTGTATTTTCATTTACAAGTATAATAATTTTTGTATTTATTATTGGCTCATTTTCAGATGTAGTAACCTTTTTATTTCCTTTATTGTCCACTGTTGAGATTATTGTACTTCCTTTATCTAGTATATAATCTGCAATTTCAGTTGCTTCATCTACAATTCCTCCACCGTTATTTCTTAAATCTATTATTAATGATCTTGCACCTTTTTCTTGTAGTTCTTGATATTTTTGTTTAAAGTTTTTCGCAACATCTGTATCGAAGCTTGGTATTTTAATATATCCAATATTTTCTTTTAATATTTCAGTTGTTATCGGATTTGTATTTATTTTTGCTCTTTCTATGTCAAAAGATAGTTCTTGACCATCTCTTTCAATTACAAGATTTACTTTCGTTCCTTGTTCACCTTTTATGTATTTAGATATATCCGAAAGTTCTTTACTTGTATACTCTTTTCCATCTACTCTAATTATTTTATCCCCTCGCTTAATCCCTGCTTTTTCTGCTGGAGTGCCTGGTATTGGATCGTAAACGACAATTCTTCCTGATTCATCATCTGCTATCATGTATATTCCAATTCCATAAAAGCTTCCCGTAATTTCTTCGGTATAACTTTCCATTTCACTTGATGGAATATACTGTGTATATTCATCTCCTAATGCTGCAACATATCCTTCAACTGCTCCATCTTTTAGTGCTTGATCATCTATTTTATCATTCCATAAATAGTAGTTAGTCATCGCACTTTTTATTTTCTTTAGATATGAATCAATATCACCTAATGAAGTTGATGATGCTACCTGGTTTTGTTTTATAAGTCCATATAGTGTATTATTCTCTATATATTTGTACATAAAAAGTGATGTTATTATGAATGTTATAAATACGGTCAAAACAACCAACATTATTGTCTTATAAATTCTTTGACTTTTCTTTTCCACTTGAAATTCCTCTTTTCTAGTTTTATTATATTATTTATAAGATGCTTCTATATAAATTTAGAAGCATCTATTATTTAAGGTAGGTATGGTATTGGATTAACTGCTTTATATGTATAGACACCCGAAGATGAATTATACGATTTTACTCTTACTTCGAAATGTAAGTGAGGTCCTGTAGAGTTACCCGTTGAACCTACTGTTCCTATAACTTGACCTTGAGATACTGTTTGATTTTGAGACACTGTTCTTGAACCAGCTAACATATGTGCATATACTGTAATTGTTCCATCTCCATGTGCTATCATTATGTATTCTCCATAACTTTTATACGATCCGTCTGGATTTTTAAGTGCAGTTGATTTCACTACTGTTCCTGATTTTGCTGCTACAACCTTTTTGCCTGTCACATTTATGTTAATGTCTACACCTGAGTGTCCTGCATATGATGGGAATGTTTTGTTTCTTATATTTGCTTTACTTAATCCCTGAACAGGGAAAATAAATCCCTTACTTCCTTGAGAACTGCTCGATGTATTACTTGATGCACCTGAAGAACTAGACGATGTGGTAGATGAACCCGATGTTGAAGCATTTTGTTTTTTGTTTGCTTGTTCTTGTTTTTTTCTTTCAGCTTCTTCTGCAGCTGCAATCTGTCTTAATTGTTTTTCAATTTCTGCTTTATCTGCTTGTAACCCTTCAATTTTTGATTGAGTTTGTTTTTCATTTTCAGAAAGATTTGCAACTGCTTCTTCTTTTTGTTGCTTTGCAACTTTTAAGCTATTTATTTTTTCTTGTTTAGAAACTTTTGCAGAGTCTAGCTTTCCTTTATCATCTTCTAAGCTCTTTTTATCTTCTTCAAGCTGATTTTTTTCTTTTTCTATCTCGTCAAGCAACTGCGTATCATAATCTGCCATTTCCGATACTAGATAATAACTTGATATAAATTCTGTCAAACTACTAGACGAAAGAAAATAATCTAAATATGATGTATCTCCATATTCATACATAGCAACAAGTCTTTCATTTAAAGCTTTTTGGTTTTTATTATATTCTTTTTCGTCTTCTTCTATTTTACCTTTAGTTTCTGAAATTTGTTTTTCTAGGTCTTCTATTCCTATATCTAGCTCTTCTATTTCTTGCTCGTAATCAGAAATTTGTAAGGTCAAATCCTGAGCTACTTTTAAATTTTCTGATTTTTCTTCTTCAATATCTTCAAGCTCGTCTTTTGCTTCAGATATGGAATTCGAAATATTTGATTGTTCGTCTTGAAGCTCTGATTTATTTGCAGCTGTTACTATATTGTTATATGTTGTTATTTCAATAATAATTACTCCAACTATAAATATATTTATTAATTTTCTCATGTTTCCCTCCTATGAACTTTAGTTCAAAAATCTTTTTAGTTTCCTTCTTGACCTGGTACAGAAATATAGTCTAGTGGATTTACTGTTTGTCCATTGACTCTTATTTCAAAATGTGCATGTGGTCCTGTCGAATAGCCTGTTGATCCAACTTTTATTAATGTATCACCAGCATTTACAACTTGTCCTACATGAACTTCAATGCTGCTTCCATGGGCATATAAAGTTTGAACTCCACCCCCGTGGTCAACAATAACCATATTTCCATATGCTCTATTATACTCTGCCTTTACAACCATTCCATGTGCAGCAGATTGAAAATTAGTTCCAATTGTAGCGCTGATGTCTATTCCAGTGTGAAGCTTATATACTTTTGTTATTGGATGAACCCTCATTGCATATGGAGATGTTATAATGTAATGGTCTGCAATTGGCCAAATCATTTTTCCACCTGCATAGTCTTCTCCAAAACTTGCTGTAGATGCTAAATCAAGTATTTCCTTTTCTATTTGTGCAACTTGCATGTTATAGTCATCAATTTGGCTTTGTAATTTTTTTTCTTCTTCTGAAAGTTTTTCTATATAGTTTTGTCTTATTAATTTAGAATTTTCTAACACTACTTGTGTCTTTACTTGTACTTTTCTTTGCTCTTCTAGATCCTTCTTCTTCTCTTCTATTTGATTTTTACTATTTTCTATTTGTTTTCTTTCGTTATCAACTGTTTCTAATAAATCCATATCATATGCAGTTAATTCTGTAACTAAATAATATGTTGAAAGAAAGTCTGATAGATTTGATGCTGTAAGGATATAGTCTAAATATGTTGTTTCATTCATTTCATACATTGCTAACAGTCTTTGATCTAGTAATTTTTTTTGCTTATTATATTTTTCTGTAACAATCTTTAGACTTTTTTCTATTTCGTTAATCGATTTTGATAGATCTGTAACCTTTAAATTTACCTCTTCCAGAGTTTTTTGACTTTCAGCAATTTTTTCATCCATTTGCTGTACTTGCTTTAAATTTTGTGTAAGATCTGCATCTATTATCTCTAGATTTTCCTGGCTTTCCTGAACTTTGTTTTGAATTTCTGTTTTTCGTTCTTGAAGTGAATTTATTTGATCATTATTATTTTCATTTGTATTTTCTTTTAATATTTGGTTTTCTTCTTGATTAGTATTTTCAGTGTTTAGTTCGGTCTGATTTGTATCTACAGCATAGGAAACAAAAGTTATTGCACAAATAGATATTATTGTAATTAAAATTTTAATAATTTTTTTATGCATATCTTCTATTCCTTTCTTTTTTATACTTTTAAGTATTTCCTCATTGAAACGCTACTTCCTACTATTCCAATTCCTACTCCTAAAATCAGGTAAACAATTAATATTAAGTCTAGCATATCTGAGAAGTTTAATAATGTTAATTCCAATTGTGCTAAGAATTTTACAAATCCTGAACTATTTGCAACTAAAGTGTATAGTGCTGAAAGTATTCCTATTGATACAATCCCAGATATTAGTCCTATTATTATTCCTTCTACGGCAAATGGCCATCTTATAAAACTATTTGTCGCTCCAACATATTTCATTATAGATATTTCTTTTCTTCTTGCATGAACTGTAAGTTTTATTGTATTTGATATTATAAATATGCAAAATACAATTAGCGCAGCTAGCACTACATATGTAGCAATTTGTATTCCACTTGCAATTTTAACTAATGTATTTATAGTTTCATCTTTACTTTTTATTCTTTTTACATTACTTAAATCATTTATTTGAATTTGTACATTTGAGCTTAATTTCAAATCTGTAAGTGTAACTACGTATGATGCTGGAAAAATGTTTACCTCATCATATACATCTAGCAAGTATCCTCTATCTCCCAATTTTCCTTTCATCTGAGTAAGTGCCTCTTCTTTTGAGACAAATTCTATTGTGTTTACTCCTTCTATTGATTTTATTTGCTCCCCCAATTGTTCTATTTCATCCTCTGTTGCATCGTTTAGAATAAACACTTGTATACCTTGTTCCGATTCTACTTGTTTAACAAAATGATTTAAGTTCTGTGCTACTATGAAACATACTCCAAATAGAATCATACTTACACACATCATTCCAAATGATGTTACTGCCTGCTTTTTATTTTTAAATATATTACTGAATCCTTCCCCTATTAAATAAGTCAATACATTATATTTCACAATTCATAACCACCTTTTTTATCATCTCTTATTATATCACCTTTTTTAATATGTATAACTCTTTTCTTCATTTGATCTACAATATCTTTGGCGTGTGTTGCAACTACTACCGTTGTACCTCTCATATTTATGTCATTTAGCAAATTCATTATATCCCAGGCTGTTTCTGGATCCAAGTTTCCTGTGGGTTCATCTGCTATTAACATTGATGGATTGTTGACTAGTGCTCTTGCTAATGCAACTCTTTGTTGCTCTCCACCTGAAAGTTCATGTGGGTACATTTTTGCTTTTTCACTTAGCCCAACTAGTGATAGCACCATTGGCACCTGTCTTCTTATGTGCCTTGGTGTTGCTCTTACTATATACATTGCATAAGCCACATTGTCGTATACTGTTTTGTCTGGAAGTAGTCTAAAGTCTTGAAATACCACTCCCATGCTTCTTCTTAGGTATGGTATTCTACTTGGCTTTAAAAATGTTGTATCTTTTCCATTTATTATTATATTCCCTGATGTAGGTTCTTCTTCTTTTAATATTAATTTTATAAGAGTAGATTTTCCACTTCCTGAACTTCCAACTAAGAAACAAAATTCTCCTTTTTCTATTGTAAAGTTCGCGTTTTTTACTGCTACTGTTCCTGTGTCATATGTCTTTTTGACATTTCTAAATTCTATCATATTTTTCATTCCTTCCTTAGACTTATGTGTTTCCAGATTAAAAATGTTTTTTGTTTCTTCTTTTTTTGTTTTTGTGTCCTTTATTATCATAACAATAATACGATTTTTTTTCAATAGCTTTTCAAAAAAAATTAATCACATATTTTGTCAATTATTGCATTCTTATCAATCTTAAAATACCCCATTAACTCTTCGGCTTTTCCAGACATTCCAAAAGTGTCTTTAATACCCATCCTTTCTAATTTAGTCGGAAATTTTTCTGTTAAAACTTCGGATATTGCCGAACCTAGTCCACCTATTATGCTATGGTCTTCTATTGAAATTAATCTTTTAGTTTCTTTAGCACATTTTATTATCATTTCATCATCTATTGGTTTTATTGTGTGTACATCTATTACTCTTACATTTATTCCCTTTTCTTTTAATTCTTCCTGTGCTTTTAGTGCTTCTGATACAGTTACCCCTGTTGCAAATATTGTAGCATCGGTTCCAGTACCAATTTGCACCATTTTTCCTATCTCAAATTTTTGATGTTCTTCATATATAATAGGTGTTGCAAGCCTAGATAATCTTATATAGATTGGTCCTTTTATTTTGCTTGCTTCTTTTATTGCCCATCTTGTTTCAACATCATCAGATACACTTATAACTTTCATGTTTGGAAGTACTCTCATTAATGCTATATCTTCTAACATTTGATGTGTTGCACCATCTTCTCCTACAGTTATTCCAGCATGTGTTGCACATATTTTCACATTTAAATTTGGATAACAAATACTATTTCTTATTTGGTCATAAGCTCTACCACATGCAAAAACAGCAAAAGTGCTTGCAAATGGTATTTTCCCTGACAGTGCCAATCCTGCTGCTGTTCCCATCATATTTTGTTCTGCAATACCTAGGTCAAAAAACCTTTCTGGAAATTTTTTGGCAAATATCGATGTTTTGGTTGCTTGTGCTAAATCTGCATCCAGTACAACTACTTGTTTATTCTCATCTCCTAATTTTTCTAAAATTTCCCCGTAACTTTGGCGAGTAGCCTTTCTTTCTTCTTTCATATTTTCTTGTAGGAATACTTTAATATATCTTTTTGTATTCTCTTCCTCCCTTGTATAATAATTTAGGTTTTTAAATAAGGATTTGCCTATAAACCTTTTCTTCGAAATTAAGTGATTTATCATTAATTAAGTGATTTATCATTAATTAACTTATTTACTAAATTTTGAATTGGCTTTTCCATTTCCCATTTTACACTATCATATTCAATCCATTCATATATAAACTTTCTATTCGGTTCTAGTATTATTTTATAATCTCCTTCTTGAGTATTACATACTTCATCATAAAATTTTTTTATATATTCATCACACATATTTGTAAATTTCCTCCAAATCATATTATTTTTTTGATTTTTTAAATAAATCGTCGCAATCGATAAGTATCATATTTAACAGTTAAATCCTTATCATTTATGTTTATTTTTTGTTTATATAATATTTAGGTTTTTAAATAAGGATTTACCTATAAAACTATTGCCGCTAAATAGTCCTGAAATATGTTGCAATTTTATAGTTAGTCTTCTTTTATCCACTCACCATGAAACTCATATCTATACTCCGTTTTATCATTAATGCAATATTTTTCATATAGACTTTTTATATTTTCTTTTATAAGTGTTTTTTCTATTCCTTTTTCTTTTACTTCTAAGAAAACTTCATCAAAAAAATTTTGTACCTTCGGATTCATTATTTCTTTTTTTCTTTCTATTTGCCAATATTCATATTCGGATGAATTGCTCCAGTTTTTTCCGTTATATACTATTCCTGCTGCCATTTTATCGCATATCATTTCTGCTATATATTTGTACGGAATTATTGGTGCAGGATCAGGTGCTGTTAGATCTACCCAATATTCTAGATGATGCTTATTTCTTCCTTTATGGTGAAGCCATGCTTTTGAGTACCCATTTTTTTCTTTGCACACAGATATAGGACTTTTCTCTCCATTGTAGTATTTTACACTTTCTCCAAATTCCGTAATAGAATATTTAGATAAGTCATGTATCAATCCTCTAAATGGTATGCCAACTTTTATGCTTAGTCTAAATACCCAATATTTATGTTTCGCAACTAATTTGAAATGTTTAAATATATTTATTATTATGTTTTCCTTCACCTTTTAAACATGTTCCTTTCTATGTTTTTTATTTTCTTTATAACTATATCATATTATTTAATTATTTTAAATAGATATTAATAAATTATTTTAATATTAATTTATTTTAAATTAATTTTAGGAGATGTTTGTTTGAATTTTATATTTAATTTTGCAAAAGGAATTGCCATAGGAGCAGGCGCAATTTTGCCTGGAATAAGTAGTGGCGTAATATGTGTCATTTTTGGTGTTTACGAAAAGTTATTAAATGCTGTTTTAAATTTTTTTAAAAATATAAAAGAAAATTTCAAGTTACTTTTTCCGATTGGACTAGGTGCTGTTTTTGGAATTGTTTTGTTTGGTAATATATTAAAGTGCTTATTTTACTCTTACCCCATTCAAACAAAATTTACATTTATTGGACTAATTGTTCGGATGCATTCCATCTCTTTTTAAACAAGCCACTTCCAGACAAAAATTCAGGTTTAAATTTCTTATATACCTAATTTTATCACTTGCTTTTGGAATATTGCTTGTACTTCTTGAAAATCATCTACCATACTCTTCATCAGAGTTCGAATTTAACTTTATATTTTTGATTTTTGCAGGATTTTTAATGTCCGCTGGAATTATTATTCCCCGGAGTTAGTAATACTTTGATTTTAATGCTAATTGGTGTGTATGATGCATATCTTGCTTCTATTTCTAATTTATATCTTCCATTTCTTTTTCCATTAGGAATTGGAGTATGCATTGGTTCCATTTTCTTTATGAAAATTACTAAATACCTGCTAGATAACTTTTATGCACAAACTTTTTTTGCTATTATTGGATTTACTATAGGGTCTGTATTTGTACTATATCCTGGTTTTACTTTTGACATTAATGGTTTAATATCCATTATTAGTATTATTTTTGGAATTTGTATTTCTGCTTTATTTTAATTATATAAAAACCTTATAATCAATGTTTATTACATCAATTATAAGGTTTTTATTTTTGCTCATATATATGTGACACAACTTGCTTAAAAATTAATTAACCAACATATTATTTCGCTATTTATAAACATGATATTATCTAAAACTCATCTTTATATTTTTCTAGAAATTCCTTAATGCTACCATTTACAAGTCTACTAAAAGATATCCCTGTTTTACTACGAATTTCTACTAGTTCATCATAAAAAGATTTTTTAAATAATATTGAACGATATATTGAATCGGTCCCTGTTGGTTTTTTGTAAAATTTAATATTGTCTTTGTCTAATAACATTGTTTCAACACAAATATTAATCATTTTACTTACTGATGCGTTAAAAACATTTTCTGACAAATCTTGTATTTTTAAATATAGTTGTTCATCTATATGCAAGCTTCTTGGCACAATATCATCTTTTCTATATAATCTATCTATTGGTCTCATCTTAAACCTCCTATTATACAAAAATATATTTTAAATTATATTAAAGAATTTATTTAATTCATACTTATAATATGTATACATATTTGTATATTATTCAGTTTATTTATCTTTTATTCTATAGAATTTGATTAATTATTATGCCTTTAAATTCAAATTTTGCATTAATATTTTACTTCTTATTAATTATTTTCCTGTGCAACTTCTGATTTATCTTGCATGTTTTCCGTAGTGGTATTTGACATACCTTGTTCTTGATTTTTTTGTTCATTATTACTTTCCTGATTTGTTTCCTCACTAACACTTTTCCCTTCAATGCTTGTTTGTATGTCATTCTCAACCTTTTCATCAAATGATTTTGAATTAAGCCATACTATTGCAAATATTAATAATATTAGTACTACTATCATTGTTATAATCTTTATTATTTCTATTTTAGTTTCGCGTTCCATTTTTATTTCCTTCCTTTATTTATTTTTTAAAAAAAGACGGACTAACAAATTCTACAAAGTGTTGCTTTTAGAATTTGTTACGTTCTCATATTTCTCTTCTACGTTAAGTGTATCATTTTTAACGATGACTATGCTAGAGTATAAAAAAGTAAGATTATTATTTTGTATAATGCAGTCTTTTTAAAAATATAAGTTTCAATATATTATTATAATTTTTTATATAACTAATCTATGTTTGTTCAACATAAATATTTTTTGCAATAACTTCCATTTTAACTATATTCATTGATGTCAAATTCTCTATTTCTCTTATAGCTTTTCTTTTAAATTCCTTTAAAGCATTAACCACATTATAACCATAAACTATGGTTACTTCCATTTCTATGCTCATTCCATCTTCATATTTTTCTACTCTTGTCCTTAAAATTTTATGAATTTCTGGAGTTTTTGTAGCTAGATATTCTACTATTTGCCTAAATACAGAATCCGAAATACTAAAATTTCCCATATAGCTAAATGTTGGCCTTATGATTGATTTCTCGGAAATGTATGGTTCTTCTCCTTTTCCTTTTAATTTAAATATTTGAAGTGGATCTAAGAGATACCCCGAAAAGTCCTTTTTTATTTCAAAAGTTGGTACTGGAATTACATGTTTTCCTTCTGTTAGCCTCATTTTTCTTGCCATTTTCATCTCTTGTTCGGTTGCTACATCTGTTATGTATATTGTTTGTGTAATCTTTGGAAGTCCTAAATTTTCTGCTATTTTCTCTACCATTCCATCAGATGTTCCAAGTATTAAAATGCTTTCTGGTTTGTATTTTATAAATGCATCTTGTATTATTTTTTTTTCATCATTATTTAAAAATAAGGCTTTTTTTACTGTTTCAATTTTTGTAGCTGCTTTTTTTGCAGACTCTCCTGCTATTACTGCATTTTCATTTATTAAGAGTCCATCATCTATTATATAATGTATATTTTTTTCACTTGCTACCATTTGTGCTCTGTAGCTTTTTCCTGTTCCTGATGGTCCAATAAACGCATATACTTTTATTTTTTCAAACATATTGATTCTCCCTATCACTATTTTTAATTAGAATTTATCTTAAAGCGATAATAAAAACTATATAATTATAGCCTTGAAATAATCTGTAGCTATTTTTCAACTAAAGTAAGTGTATACTGACAATTCTTGTATTCAACATTAAATGCTTTTTGATCAATCAATTTCACATTATATTTTTTATTTATTTTCTCATATGTATTGTAATTCGAAGTATTTATTATCCATATTCTACCTTTATATTCCTCCAAAAAGTTCAGGTCATATACCGTTTCGCCATACGCTTTGTAAGCTTCTGCTACGTTCCATTTATATTCATCTATAAAATACAGCTTATTATTAGGAAAATACGAAGATATTGTAAATCCACTTTGCTCATTTACACAAACTAGAATATCACCATCTTTTATATTTTCACTAATATATTTTTGAAATTCTTTATTTATTCTTCCATAATTTTCTTGTGATAATATGCATGCCCCTAATATAGATAAAACTATAGATGTCGTTATAATAACAATATTTCCCTTTTCTGTACCTTTTTTTGCCATCGTACATGCAATGAAAAAGATAAACAATCCCTGAACACATAGCATATATCTTGCATATATAATTGGTCTTTGTATTATTATTGATACTATACATGCTGCAATAGCCACGGTTATCCAAAGTATTATTGCTATTTTTGCATTTTTTAAAAATTCATCTTTTTTATTCTTATTATGGATATATATCATATACACACAAATTAATATTCCAAATAATATAGCAAGTGGAAATTCAATATAACTTGTGGTTCCTAGATTCCCTGTAAATGGGAACATAAAGAATTCAATCAAAGTTTCTGGAAAATGTATTTGTATCCAGAATCCACCAGATACTTGTTTCACTTGTTTCAAAAGTGATATTACCCATGGTAAATAGAGTACTATTTGTGATATTGCAGATATTATAAAAGCTTTCAAGTTGCATACAAATTTCTTTTCTTTTTTTGCCTGCAATATAAATGCTATAAATAGAATCAAATTTTCGATTCCTGCAATCATAAGTCCATAGTAATGTGTGTATGCTGATGATAAACTAAAAATTGCAAATAAAATCCAGTTTTTTATGTAATTTTGATCTTTATTTTTGTAAATTCTGTAGGCATAAATTGACATTAATGTTACTAATAACATAGCCATAGAATACATTCTTATTTCTCCTGCATATACTATGTTTGCAGGGAAAAAGAAAACCAGAAGGGAAAATAGTAATCCTGTCTTTTCTCCAAAATCCTTCCTTATATGTGTAAAACCTATTATACCAAGTAATGCCATGCACATTACTGAAAACAATCTGTATAATATTATTTTGCTTCCAAATACTAAATTTATTATGTGCAAAAAGTAATAATAAAGGACAGGATGAACATCATTTCCTCCAATTGTCCATATTTCTTCAAAGTTTTTGTTTGCTATTGCTACCGAGTAACTTTCATCAAACCATAAATTTGTATGGAATACTGGTATCAAAATAAATATTATTCCTGCTATAATTATTGATATGTGTGTTATTTTGTTTTTTTTCATATTTTATTGTATATGCTAGTTCGTTTTTATATACTAACATATCTCCTTCCTTATAATTATTTTTTATACCTGAACCTCTAATTTTATACTTTGTAATACTCAAATAGGTAAATTTGCATACTATTTTGTTTTAATTTAATAAAGTCTGTACTTAATGAATTTTTTTATATTTTTATTAAATTTGAAAGGCTAAAATTTTAGACTAGGTTAAAATTTTTTAATTTTAAGGCCTAGTCTTCTATACTTTTAAGCTACTTCTTTTATTTTTATATTACGCACATGGTCAATTTTTTCCCAAGTTGTATTTCTTTTAAATAAACATTTAAAGTTAATTACTAGCCACGATCCCATAAACAATGGATAATATGCCAACCATTTTAGCATTGGCCTTATTGGTTTTTTTTCTAAATACATTGTAAGTACGGCTGTAACTATTGGGAATAGGAATGTTGGTATTAAATATCTTAGTATATTTATTATTAAATCAACTGTTGTCATTGCATCAGCTAGATAAATTATAAAGTTAGTAAATACTAAAGCTATGGTTATTACAAACATTGGTATACTTCCTACAATATAAAGTAATCCATCAAGATTCATTACTGTTTTATGCTCTTTTACTGCTTTTGCTAAATCTTTTGTGTATGTTTGCATACATTGGATATGTCCTACCGTCCATCTGCTTCTTTGTGACCATGATGCTTTGAATGTTAATGGTTGCTCGTCATACACTATTGCATCTGTTGCCCAACCTAAACGTTTTCCCTTTATTATTCTTTTAAGTGAAAATTCTATATCTTCTGTTAATGTTACCGTGTCCCATCCTGTATTTTTTACTAGGTCAAATTTTACCATAAAACCAGTTCCATTTAGTAATGGTGATAAGCCGATATTGTATCTTGCTAAATGGTAAAATTTATGCATAGTCCAATAAAACAAAGCATATCCAGCTGTTATCCAGCTATCTGTAGGATTCTTTATGTCTCTATAACCTTGAACTACTTCTTCACCCTGGCATAGTTTTTTGTTCATATTCGTTATAAAATTTTTATCTACTATGTTGTCTGCATCGAATACGAAAAATGCATCGTAGTCTGCTTTTTCTTCTATTTTTTGTTTTAAAAACCAATCTAATGCATATCCTTTTGTTTTTTTAGATTGATCAAATCTTTCATATACAATTGCTCCTAACTCTTTTGCAATTTTTGCAGTATTATCTGTGCAGTTATCTGCTATAACATATATGTCGTATAAATCTTTATCATACTCTTGATTCTTTAGACTTTCTACAAGATTTGCTATTACTGATTCTTCGTTATGTGCTGGTATTATTGCCATAAATTTATGTTTTTTATTTATGAGTAATGGTTTATCTTTAAATTTTATTAATGAGCATAAGCTAATTATCAATTCATATAACCAAAAGATTGTTATAATGTATATTAAAGCTTCTCTTAATATATTTACATATTCCATTATTTTCTTCCTCTCTAATCTTTTTTATTATTTATATTTTTCCGCCTTTTATATTATACTATTAATGGAAAATTTTTGCAATATTTTTTTGATATTTTTTGGCATAAAAATTTCTGGAATTGTCTTAAGAATTCCAGAAATACCTTTCTACCTATTCGTATTCATAACTAGAGCACATAGATTCATCTGGTTCTGCTGTGTTTACTCCATTTACGGGGCTTACTTTTATTGCTTTTAAATTACATACTTTTTTTAGTGAATTATTATATTTGCAGCTTTCCACTGTACAATTAATTTTTTGATCCATAATAAATTACCTCCATTAATTTTGCAAATGCTTGCTTTTATATTATGGATATTTTTCTTTTTAATTATTCATTTTCATTTTATTAAATTGGTAATTTTTATATTTTTTAATTATGTGATTTTTTTATCTATTTTAAATATATTTTAATCACCATATATATTAATTTCATTTTAATTAGTCTATTTTCTTTATTATTTCGATTGCCTCTTCAAAGGTAGTAGTTTGTTGTTCCCCTGTAAACATGTTCTTTAATGTGATAACATTATTTTTTATTTCATCTTCCCCTATTATTATTACATATTTTACATTTAAATTATCAGCATATTTAAATTTTTTTCCTATTTTTTGTTCTTCTATATTTATTTGCACATTTAAATCATTATCTCTTAATTTTCTAGCGATATCAGCACACATATCATAATTATCCGTCATTGATATAATTAGTACATTTGATATACATTGATCTTCAGCAGATATTATCTTGTTATCTATTAATTGAAAAAATAGTCTTGACAATCCTATTGAAATTCCAACTCCTGGCATTTTTCTATCTGTGTAATATTCAGCTAAATTATCATATCTCCCTCCAGAACAAACACTTCCTAAATTTCTATATTGATTTAAAAATGTTTCATATACTGTTCCTGTATAATAATCTAATCCTCTTGCTATTGTTAAGTCAATCTTAAAATTATTTTCAGGTACACCAAATATTCTTATAAATTTTATAAGTTTCTGTAACTCTTGTAATCCTTCTTGAAAAACTTCATTATTAATATTTAATTCTTCCAATGCTTTTATTTTATTATCATTATTTCCGTCAATTGCTATAAATCTCATAATGGTTTCTACTTTTTCTGTTTCTATATTTTTTTGCAATTCATTTTTTACTTTTTCAGTTCCTATTTTGTCAATTTTGTCTATTACTCTTAATATTTCTGCTGATTCATTTTCCAATTTCAAGCTTAAAAATAATCCATTTAATATTTTTCTATTATTTATACATATCGTAAAATCATCGAATCCTAAATTTTTAAATGTATTATATATTATAGATGGAATTTCTGCATCATTAATAATTGACAATTTTCCATCTCCAATTATATCAACATCACATTGATAAAATTCTCTATATCTTCCTCTTTGAGGTTTTTCTCCTCTATATACTTTACCTATTTGATAACGCTTAAATGGAAAGCTTAACTTATCATAATACTCTGTAACATATTTTGCAAGTGGTACAGTTAAATCAAATCTAAGTGCTAAATCATTTTCTCCTTTTGCAAAACGATATATTTGTTTTTCTGTTTCCCCTCCAGCTTTTGCAAGTAATACATTTGCATCTTCAATAATGGGAGTATCCAATGGTAAAAATCCATATTTTTCATATGATTTTTGTATTATTTCCTTCATTTTATTAAATAAAATTTGTTCATTTGGTAATAATTCCATAAAACCAGGCAATGTCTTAGGGTGTACTTTTGTTTTCATATATATTCCTCCTTTTATATCTAGCATATATAATTTTCAAAATAAGTATTTTTTTTATTAATTCCAGATAACTTAATACAATTTATTTATATCATAAAACCCAAAAATAAACAATATTATAATAAAGAATCTTTCATTTATGCGGTAAGATTAATGTTTTTTTCATATCATCATTTATTTTATGTTCTAGAAATTCTCCCTGTTTGAATATTTTTTATTTATATTGTCATAAAAATTAATAATTAGCAAATAACCATAATATTATTAGATATCTTTCCAATTAGGAATATATTTACTTAAATATTTTCTTAGTGCTTCATCACATACATATACATATGTTCCATTAATTCCTCTTGTTAATAAAACATTGTATATGTTAATAATATATTCCTTCAATTTTTTATTATTTGTTAGATGTTTTCCTTTAATATCATAATAATTTGATCTGTCTATTATGATTTTACTTTTCTTTTCATCATATTTAATATCATTTCCTATTATTACACCTGCATAGTTTAAATCATATCCTTGAGAAGTATGAATACATCCAATCTCATTAATTGCATTTTTGGAATTAATAAAATCTATATTGGTTGTATTCCATGGATAGCTATATGGTCCAATTTTTATATCCTTTTCACCTTTATTCCATGGCCATGCATCTCCAGCCAAATTTCTAGATAGTTCATATTTTTTATCTTTTGCTTTTTCTTTTATTTCTTCTATCATATCATTTACATCATTAAATAGGTAGAATTCATATTCCTTATTATTAAAATTAATCATTTCTTTAGGGGGATTATCGCTAAATATATCTCTAATGTACTTTATATAATCTTCTCCAGCCAAACATCTAAATTGTGATTTTAATTCATACTGATAATTCTTTCTGGTTTTATCAATATTATTTATAATATCTTCACCTATATCTGTTGATCTGATTGTTTGTCCCTTATCATAAAAGAATATTTGATATTTACTCTTCTTTTTTATCCAATTTAGTTGTGTTCCCATTTCTGTATAAAATTTTTTATGCTCTTTACTTCTTGTAGAATTTCTTTTACTCAATCTATGTGATTCATCCACAATTAATATATCATATTCTTCTTGACTATTTGCTGCTTTAAATGGACTGATTACCATATTAACTTTCAAACCATTTACTTTCTTAAAAACTTGCTGTATTGTTTTTCTGAAACTTTGCATTGGAACAACAAGTCCTATTTTTAAATTATCCTTTTTATTTAATTCAAGAATTTCTTTTAATTTAACAGCTTGATAAGAAATATACTCATTATCTTCCTCTTTCAATTCTTTATGTAAATCATTTAATCTTTTTATTAGATAAATTGCTAAAATAGATTTTCCAGTTCCTGGGCCTCCTTTTATATAAAAAGTACTATCTTCGTTATGATTCATATCTTCTAACAAGTTATTTAGTATTTCATCTGTAATTTCATATTGTTCTCTACTTAATTTCTTGTATGGTGAATATTTAAATATATCTTTATTCTCTAAGTTTGAATAGTTCTCCTCCTGTACTATTTTTTCATTTTTTAGCATTTTCCATATGTATTTAAAATCTTTTTTATAATCTCCGCTTTGATAATAATGATCATTTTTAATACCGCTATTTAAATTCAACAACTCATATTTTTCATCTGCAAGCATATGCTCTATTAAGAAATTTTCTATATCAAGCGTAACTGATTTATTAAATTTGCTGCTAAAAATTATTTCAATTTCTTTCAGTTTTTTCTTATATCTATCCTTCAAATGTTGTTTTGCTCTTTTAGCAATATTATTTGTTTCACCTATATATATCTTTTTATCATCATGAATAATATACACTGACGGCCAATCATTTAATTTCTTTAAATTTGTCGTTATATTAACTGGCATTTCGTTGTTAAAATCATATTTTCTTATATTAAGATCCTTTAATAACATATATTGTCCCCTTTTCTAAAAACATAAATTAGAACTTATTATATTTTTTTGATTATTCCCTTTTCTCTTTCAACTAAATATCTTTTATAAGTATATTATAATTTGCAAAATTTGTCTACAAAAAGTTAGAAACTAATTTTTTTCTTAATATTTGACAATTCTATTTTCCTTAGTCCAATATAAGTAGCTTAAAATTTGTAACGTTCGCATATTTTTCCATTACGTCAAGTCTATAGTTTTTAACGGTCACTTTCCTAGAGTATAAAAATGAACGTGTAAAATAAAGTGCATAAGTTTTGTACCTTAAACTTACACACTTTATTGGTTTTTTGTCAAGTCAGTTGACAAAGAACCTCTTTATTTTACACTTTTAATAATCCTTATTAATGTTGTAGCTATATCATACAAAACAAACTCTTTTTGCAACTTTCTGTTTGTATCCGGAACATCTATTTTATTTGTTAAAATATTTTCTCCTATTGCTACTGCATACCATACACAATTAAGTTTTTCTACTGGATTATTTGGATCAATTCTCCCAAGCTGACCAGTTACTCCTACTCCGACATCACACTTTGCATGTTTTACAACAGCTTTTGCCATTTCAATCGCTGTTTCTTCGCTATATACAGTGTGTTCTTTAATTACCTTGGCAGGCACACCAAATTTAATCTTAGCCTCATTACAATACGTAATATAGCTTTCACGTAACACAGCTGATGCTCCTGGAATATTAGTAATCTCATTTACAATTCCACCACCAGTACAGCTTTCCATTGTAGCAATTGTAAGTTTTTTTTCATTAAGAGTTCTTACAATTTCAACCCAAGTGCTGTCTTTGTCTTCCATTGCACATTACCTCTCATTCTTTATTTTTTTGTTTAATGATATTTTTTTCTTTGTTTTTCTAACATCTCAATAACTTCACTAAAGTTACTCCAATTAACAAATGTATAGTTTATATCATTATTATATTTTGCTTCTTTCATTTCATCTAATGTAATATATTTTATACTTTTTCACTCATTTTTTAACTCCAATTTATATTAAAATAATCTCAAAATGATGTTGCTTACACATTTTTGATATCTGCATTACTATTATTTCCTATAATTTTTAATCCTCCTGTAGCTTCAACCGTTTTTGTCGCCATATCTTTTATTTGAACATAAGCTTGATCTAATTTATTTTGCAATGCTTCTTTTTCTACATTACCTTTTTTTACTTCTTCTTGCAAACTTTCTATTTTATCATTTTG
>CANQFW010000016.1 GCA_947599995.1 uncultured Clostridia bacterium | reverse complement strand
ATTTTTTAGAAAAGTCTACTATAAATATAAAAAAAAATCAAGTAGTTTTGCTAAAAACAATACAGTCAAAAAATTCTGCTAATACAGGATGAAATTTCTCCTCTTGACTTTACCCCAGAAAAATGTTATAATGCAAAACGTATAAAATGAGATTTTAACAAGTAAAAAAGAGAGATAATAATAAAAAACGATGTTTGAATATACACCTAAAGGGTAATATTTCAAGGGTCTTTTATTACTATTGTAAAAAAAGGCAAAAGTTACCGGGAAAATCATAATTGTTTTATATAACTATGCCAAAAAAAGAGAGGAGTAAATATATAAATGGAAGAATTTAAAAATGCAGAAGAAAATACAAAGCAGGGGAAAAAAGTAGGTAGAGGAGGAACAAAAAGAAGACGTACTCCAAAAGTAGAGTTGAAAAAAATAGAAGAATTAGAAAAAATTGAAAGAAACAAAATAGAACAAGAAAAAACGAGTGGTCCAAGAAGAATGAAGAAAGAAAAGGAAGAAAAGAAAGATGCATTAAATGAAAATACCAATGCTGTAGAAGAAATAAAAGTTTCTAAAAAAAGAAAACAATACTCAAGGAACAATGAAAAAAAGCTTAAAGAAAATACAAGCCTTGTTGTAAAACCAGAAAATAGATTAAAAGAATATAATTCAGGTTATAAAAATAAGAAAAAATCTGGTGAAGAATTTGGATTTAAGAAACCAACATTAAGAATAATTCCTTTAGGAGGACTTCATGAAATTGGAAAAAACATAACAGTTTTTGAATACGGAGATGACATGATAGTTGTAGATTGTGGACTATCATTCCCAGAAGATGATATGCTAGGAGTAGACTTAGTTATACCTGATATAACATATATAATAAAAAATCAATCTAAGCTAAGAGGAATAGTTATAACTCATGGACATGAAGACCACATAGGAAGTGTACCATATTTCTTAAAACAGGTTAATACACCAATTTATGGAACTAGATTAACACTAGGTCTAATTAAAAATAAGCTTGAAGAGCATCACTTACTATCATCTACGAAATTAAATGATGTAGATCCTGGACAGACTATAAAACTTGGTAAATTTAAGGTTGAATTTATTCAAAGTTCGCATAGTATTCCAGACTCAGTAATGCTTGCAATTACGACACCTGTAGGAACAGTTCTTCACACAGGTGACTTTAAGATAGATTATACACCAATAGATGGAAAACTAATTGATTTAGGAAGAATTGCAGAACTTGGAAATAACGGAATTTTAGCCCTTATGTCTGATAGTACAAATGCAGAAAGAAAAGGGTTTACAATGTCAGAAGGTTCTGTTGGTGAAGTATTTGATAGGTTATTTTTGCATTGCACTAAAAGGATTGTTGTTGCGACATTTGCGTCAAATGTTCACAGAGTTCAGCAAATAGTAAATTGTGCAATAAAATATGGAAGAAAAATAGCCGTATGTGGCAGAAGTATGATAAACATGATAACCACTGCAAGGGAACTTGGCTATATAAATTGCCCTGATAATTTATTTATAGATATAGATATGATAAGTAACTACACAGAAAGTCAACTAGTAATTATAACAACAGGAAGCCAGGGGGAGACTATGTCTGCACTTACAAGAATGGCAGCTGGAACTCATAAAAAAGTAAAAATAACACCAAATGATTTAGTAATAATTTCTGCAAATCCAATACCAGGAAACGAAGGAAGTGTTTCAAAAGTAATAGATGATTTAATGCAAATTGGAGCAGAGGTAGTATACAGTGCACTTCAAGATGTTCACGTTTCAGGACATGCTTGCCAAGAAGAACAAAAATTGATATTTGCTCTTACAAAACCTAAATATTTTATTCCTGTTCATGGAGAATATAGACACTTAATTGCTCATAGTGAAACTGCTAAAATGATGGGAGTAGATAAAGACAACATATTTATGTTAGAAAATGGTAAAGTTCTTGAATTAAACAAAGATCAAGCTGGATTTACAGAAACAGTTCCTGCAGGAAGAATTTTAGTAGATGGTCTTGGAGTCGGAGATGTTGGAAATGTTGTTTTAAGAGATAGACAACATTTATCACAAGATGGACTTATTGTAATTGTTCTTACAATGGATAGCTCAACAGGAGAGGTTGTAGCTGGACCAGATGTTATATCTAGAGGATTTGTTTATGTTAAGGAATCTGAAAATGTAATGGATGAGGTTAAGATGGTTGTAAGACATGAAGTTCGTAAGTGTGAAGAAAAAGGAATAAGAGACTGGAGCACTATTAAAAATTCCCTAAAGGAAAATCTTCGTGATTATATTTTTGGAAAGACTAAACGTAATCCTATGATTATACCTATTATTATGGAAATATAAATAATAGTTTATCAAATAGTGATGATTTTTAAAAGGTGAAAAAAATACATTATATATAAATATAATAAAAAAAGGAGAGACCTAATATGAATTATAAGGAATTAGCGGATTTGATATTTCCAAATGCAAAAGATATATCTTATTATGAAGAAAAATATCCAAAAAGAAATTTGAAGGAAGGAGCTATTGTAACAAGATATGCTCCAAGCCCTACAGGCTTTGTACATATAGGAGCTTTAATGCAATGTGTAGTTGAAAGTGTTTTGACAAAAAGAACAGGTGGGGTTTTATATTTAAGAATAGAAGATACTGATGGAAAAAGAGAAATAGACAATGGAGTATCTGAAATCATTAAATCAATGAAAGACTTTGATATAGAATTTGATGAAGGAATGATAAATGAAGATGAAGAAAAAGGAGAATATGGTCCTTATAAGCAAAGTGCTAGAAAGGATATATATCAAGCCTATGCCAAGTACATGATCCAACAAGGAAAAGCCTATCCATGTTTTTGCTCACATGAAGAATTAGACGAAATAAGAGCTAAACAAGAAAACGCTAAGATAAGAACAGGCTACTATGGTGTATGGGCTAAGTGCAGAAATTTATCATTAGAGGAAATGGCTGAAAAAATTAACAAAGGCGAGAAATATGTAATTAGATTTAAATCTCAAGGAAGAGAAGACAAAAAAATAAAACATAAAGATGTTGTAAAAGGTAATATGGATTTTCCCGAAAATGATCAAGATGTAATAATAATTAAAGGTGACGGACTTCCAACATATCATTTTGCACATGTTGTAGATGATCATCTTATGGGAACCACACATGTAATTCGTTCTGATGAATGGGTTTCTTCTATTCCACTTCATTTACAATTGTTTTATGAGATTGGATTTAGAGCTCCAAAATATTGCCATTATGCACCAATAATGAAGGAAGAAGACGGCAAAAAGAGAAAAATAAGCAAAAGAAAAGACCCGGAAGCGGCAGTTAGTTTTTATTCTGAAATGGGAATACCAAATGAAGCAGTTAAAGATTATTTAATGAATATTGCAAATTCAAGTTTTGAAAATTGGAGAAAGCAGAATCCAGATAAACAGATAACTGAATTTGATTTACAATTAAATAAAATGAGTGTCAGCGGTTCTTTATTTGACATGGTAAAATTACTAGATGTTTCAAAAACTGTAATTTCAAGATTTGATGCAAATAAAGTATATGACCTATCTTTAGATTGGGCTAAAAAGTATGACAAAGAGCTGGCTAAAATGTTGGAGAACAAAGAATATAGCTTAAAAGTGTTTGGAATAGAAAGAGGAAATAAAAAACCACGTAAAGATATTGCAAAATGGTCTGACGTTAAAGAAAACATTGAATATATGTATGATGAATGGTTTTATGAAAAACTAAAAGAATATCCATATCAAGTTATAAATAAAAAAGAAGAAATAGAAAAGATATTAACTCTTTATATGGAAAAATATTTCGAAGAAACGGATGATAAACAGACTTGGTTTGATAAGATTAAAGCTATGTCGGTAGAGCTTGGATATGCAGGAGAGGTTAAGGAATTTAAGGCTAATCCTGAAAAGTATTCGGCACATGTTGGAGATGTTAGCACTGTTTTAAGAGTTGCATTAACTGCAAGAACAAATACACCTGATATGTATGAGATAATGCAGGTTTTAGGCAAAGAAAGTGTTTCTAAAAGATTTAAAAAAGCAATAGAAAATTTATAAACATTATTACAGTTTAAGCAAATACATTTAAATTTGCTTAAACTGTAACTAAAATATTATTTGTAAGGAGGCAATATGGAATACAATATAGGTGATATGGTAAAAACAAAAAAGGTGCATCCTTGTGGGAATAAAATATGGGAAATTACTAGAGTAGGAGTGGACTTTAAGCTTAAATGTGTTAAATGTGGGCATGTTGTTGTTCTTCCCAGACAGAAGGCTTTGAAGGCGATAACTAAAAAAATATAGCATAATATTAACAAAATTCTTAATAAATTTTTATCTTATATTTTTAAGCAATTCCTTTTTTTATAGAGTCGACAACAATTCCACAAACAATAAATTCAATTCCAAAATATGTACTAGCTTTAAATAGTGCTAATCCTAAATTATATAAAAATAAATTATTAAAAGTTAAATAATAGATAAGTAAAATTGCAGCTAATATTGAGATTGCAAAGCAAAATTTTAGACCTTTTTTCATTATTTTTAAATCCAATTTGTCAATATTTTTTAATAAATTCTTTATATTATTCATAAGTTACAAATTCCTTTCAAATTTTTTATACTCTAGGAAAGTATATTCTATATTTAGTAATAATATTTATAAAAAATGTTTACATAACTATCATAACATAAATAAATAAAAAAAACAAAGGAAAAAGTTGACATTTACTTGATGAAAGTATATAAATATGGTAGAATCTACGAATCTATAAGACTATGAAAGTTATTAGCAAAATCGTATTTTCAGATAAAATAAATAGAAGGAATGAATTGATGAAAAAAATATTATTTACAGCAAGAGACCTTAATTTAGGTGGAATAGAAAAATCATTAGTAATACTTACAAATTATCTAGTTGAAAAGGGCAATGATGTTACATTAGTGTTAGAAAATAAGCAAGGAATCTTATTAAGTGAATTAAATAGTAAGATAAAGTTAAAAGAATACAAACCAGTGAAAAATAAAGTCAAAATAGTACAAAAAGCCTTTAATTTTTTCAAAAGAATTAAAGCAATAATTGAATATAAAAATAAATATGATGTTTCAATATCATTTGCAACATATTCTATTCCAGGTTCATTTATAGCAATAATTGCATCTAAAAGTAATATTTTATGGGGACATGCCGATTATCTTAGTCTATTTAATAAAGACGAAAATAAGATGAGAAAGTTTTTTGAAGATATACACATGGATAAATTTTCAAAAATTGTATTTGTTTCTAAAACAGCAAAAGATAATTTTTTAAGAGTTTTTCCAGAAAAGAAAAATTGTACATATTACTGCAATAATCTAATTGATTATGAAAAAATAAAGTCTATGGCGGAAGAGAAGATTGCTATAGAAAAGGATGATATGAAATTTACTTTTTTAAATGTTGGAAGACATGATGAAACACAGAAGAAGCTTACTAGAATAATAGAAGCAAGTAGAATGTTAAAAGAAGACGGATTCAAATTTAGAGTAATATTTGTAGGTAGTGGAGAAAGTACACATTTGTATAAAGAATTAGTCAAAAAATATAATTTAAATGATTATATAATTTTTGAGGGTTCTAAAGAAAATCCGTATCCATATTTTAAAATTTCAGATTGTGTCATATTATCTTCGGATTATGAAGGATATCCGGTTGTCTTTCTAGAAAGTTTTATATTGAATAAACCTTTAATTACAACCAAAGTTTCGGACTATGAGGATGTTGAAAATAAAAGAGGCTTAGTTTGTGAAAAAAATACTGATGATTTATATAATGCTATGAAAATCTTTTTAAATAATGGGTATATTCTAAAGGAGAAATTTGATTGCGAACATTACAACAACGAAATAAAAGATACAATAAATGAGCTTATATTATAAAAGTTATAATAAATAATTATTTATTCGACCATTTTATAAAGATAATTATCAATAGTAACAATTTTTGAAAATAAATAAAAATTTTTGAAGTTTGTGTTGCAGGGAAACTCTGCAATATGATATAATGCTAAAAAAATGTAAAGGAGAGATTAATTATGGCAATTTTATTACCAGGAGGAGCTGGATATATTGGCAGTCACACAGCCGTTGAATTATTAAAAGCAGGAAAGGAAATAGTTATAGTAGATGATTTTTCAAATAGTAGTCCAAAGGTATTAGATGCGATTAGAAAAATTACAGGAAAAGATTTTAAATTTTATGAGTTAGATTACAAAAATAAAGAAAAGTTAGAAAAGATTTTTGAAGAAAATGAAATTGACAGCGTGATTAATTTTGCAGGGTTTAAAGCTGTTGGGGAATCTGTAAAAAAACCATTAGAATATTATGAAAATAATGTGTCAGGAGCTTTAGTTTTATTAGACACAATGAGAAAATATGGTTGCAAAAAATTTATATTTAGTTCATCAGCAACAGTTTATGGAACACCAGAGGTAATACCAATAACTGAAGAATCTAAAACAGGTGGAACAACTAATCCATATGGTACTACAAAATTATTTATAGAGAAAATTTTAGAAGATTTATATGCATCAGACAATACTTGGGATATATGTATATTAAGATACTTTAACCCTGTTGGAGCACATGAAAGTGGATTAATTGGTGAAGAGCCACAGGGAATACCAAATAACTTAATGCCTTATATTGTAAGGGTTGCAAACGGTACTTTTAAAGAATTATCTGTATTTGGAAATGACTATGACACACCAGACGGAACAGGGGTAAGAGATTATATACATGTGGTTGATTTAAGTAAAGGTCATGTAAAGGCTCTAGAAAAATTGGATAAAGAAGGAAATGGATTATATATATATAACTTAGGAACTGGAATTGGATATAGCGTATTAGATATGGTAAATGCATTTAAGAAATCAACAGGTAAGGAAGTAGCTTATAAGATAACAGAAAGAAGACCTGGGGATATTGCTACATGCTATGCGGATCCTACAAAAGCTAAAGTTGAACTTGGATGGGTTGCTGAAAAAAACTTAGAGGATATGTGCAAAGATTCTTGGAATTATATAGAAATGAGTCAAAAGAAATAATACAAATATATTATTAGAATCACAAGTGACATAAATAAAATAATTAGAAGATAAAAAAACTCTATTTTTAATACTTTAGGACCAAAGGAAGGAGAGACTAAGGGCATGAGTAAGAACATACTAATATGTTTAAAAAAGCTAGATATTGGAGGAATAGAAACATCAGTTGTGAACCAAGCTACAGAAATGCTCGAGAGAGGTTACGGGGTTGTTATTCTATCTAAAAGAGGAATTTATACTGAAAAAATGGTATCAAAGGGAGCAATTTGTATAGATTTTGATTATGAATTAACAGACGGATATGATTTGAAAAGAGCTGAAATAATTGAAAAAATAATAAATGAATATAATATTTCACAAATTCATATACATCAATTTGATTGCATTACAAGTTGCTTTCCTGCGGCTTTAAATACTAATACACCATATGTAGCGTTTGTACATACAGGTATTATGGGAACTTATGATTGGTTTGAAGATCATTTTATAAGTTACAAAACTATTTATAATTTATATTTTAATATGGCATGTAAAATTGTTGCAATAACAGAAAATGCCAAAAATGAAAATAAAAGTAAATATAATGTAGATGAAAGTAAATACATTATTGTAAATAATAGTATAAATTTCGAAAAAAAATTAATAGAGAATAATAATATTCCAGAGAAAATAGAGAATTTTTTAATAGTCAGTAGATTAGCGTCTGAAAAGGTGGAATCTATAAAAAATGCTATAAATGTATTTAAAATGTATTATAAGACCCATTCTAAATCACATTTAACAATAGTAGGCGAAGGAGAAAAAAAAGAAGAGATACTTAATGAAATGAATGATATAAAAGATAGTATATCATTTTTAGGGGCAAGAGATGATGTTATTGATATAATGCTAAAAAATGATGTAGTAATTGCATTAGATAGATGTATATTAGAAGCAGTAGCGTCTAAGAGAATAGCTGTAATTAGCGGATATGAAAATTTAAGAGGAATAGTAACAAGTGAGAACATTGCTAAAGCAGCAAGTGATAATTTTTCTGGTAATAATTTAAAAGAAGTGACTATAGACAATATAGTAAATGAATTGAGCCAATTAACAAAAGATGATATTAAAAATATAGTGCATAGCAATTATGAATTTGCATTTAATAAGTTGAATTCTAAAAAGAATATTTATGTTAATGAAGATTGTCTAGGTAATCTTAATATAGACAAGAAAATATTTTTTGAAAATGAACAAACATTAATAGAAAAAATAAAAAAATGTGAGGAGCAAAAGGAAAAAATATATTCTAATAGTAAAGAGGCTCAAGAGTATTTTATGGGGCAAATAAAAAATAGAGAAAATGAAATTAATGCTTTAAAACATGAAATCGATGATTTAAAACATGGATTAGATGAATTAAAATTATTAAATAAAAACTATGAACAAAAGATAAATGTTGAATATAGTGATTATTATGAAATAAAAGAAAAATTAGATAAAATTACAAATAGTAAGATATGGAAATTTTTTTATAATTAGATTACAGAACTATTTATTTTATGCTAATACATTAAATAAGCAAATAAAAAGCAAGTTTTTTTGATTTAGGTTGCGGACATTGTGTCCTATATGATATAATGAGCAAAAGAATTTTAAAGTATGAATATTTTAGTTTCTAAAATTAATATATGCTAGAAAATATAAGCTTTAGAGAGGAATGAATTTATAGATGAAAGATCAAGATACGGAATATAAAATAGTAGTTGATGATGTATATAAGACTTTTAATGTCTATTTAGATAGAGCAAATACTGTAAAAGAAAAACTATTGTTTCTTTTTACTAGAAATAAAAAGCAAAAAAGAGAAGTATTAAAAGGAATCAATTTAAAAATAAAAAAAGGAGAAGTTGTAGCTCTTATCGGAACAAATGGAAGCGGAAAGTCGACTTTATTAAAATTGATGACAAAAATTATATATCCAAATAAAGGGAAGATTACAACCCAAGGAAAACTAACATCTCTTTTAGAGCTTGGTGCAGGGTTTCACCCAGACTTTTCAGGAAGAGAAAATATATATTTTAATGCTTCCATATTTGGACTTACAAAAAAACAAATAGATGAAAGGTTAGAAGATATTATAGAATTTTCGGAATTAAGATCATTTATAGATAATCCAGTAAGAACATATTCATCAGGTATGTATATGAGACTTGCTTTTTCTGTTGCAATAAATGTTGATGCAGATATATTATTAATTGATGAAATTTTATCCGTAGGGGATGAGCATTTTCAAAATAAGTGTTTTGAAAAAATGCAGGAATTAAAAAGACAAGGAAAGACAATGGTATTTGTAACACATAGTATGCAGTCAGTAAAAAAATTATGTGATAGAGCGGTATGGCTATGCGAAGGAAAAATTAAAATGGATGGAAATACAGAAGATGTAGTAGAAGCTTATGTAGAAGCAACAAAATAAAGGAGTAAAAAGCAAATGAATGAAGAAAAAAAATATTTTGACTATAAAATGGTACCAGGTCAAAATTTAAATAATGTACAAAGCGTAAATGATGGAAAACCTTTAATTAGCATAATTACAGGGTACTATAATTGTAAGGAATATATAAAGCAAACAGCATATTCTGTAATAAATCAAACATTTCCATATTGGGAATGGATTATAATAAATGATGGAAGCACTCAAGATGGAACTGAAGAAACATTAAATGAAATTGCAAGATTAGATAACAGGATAAAAATATATAATGAGCAGAACCATGGAAGAATAGAAACGCGTGATATTGCAATATCAAAGGCGAATTGTGATTTACTTTTCATATTAGATTCTGATGATTGCATTGACAGGACTTTTTTAGAGACAAGCTATTGGTCATTAATGACAAATCCAAACGCATCTTGGGTTTATTCTGACATGGCAAATTTTGATGGAAAAGAGTTTTTATGGAAACAGATTTTTAATATAGATGTTGAAAAGAAAGAAAATATTCTACCAGTATGTTCATTAGTAAGAAAAAAGGATTTGCTAGATGCAGGAGGATATAATATAGGCGATAATGACGTACATGAAGATTGGCATTTATGGCTTAGAATGTTAGAAAAAGGTTATTATCCAATTAGAATGAATTATTATGGTTTCTGGTATAGAAATAAAAAGGATGGAGGAATATTGAATTCCTTTAGAGAAGATAAACAAAAGGATAAACATGCAAGTAAGGTTATTCATGAGCAAGCAAGAAAAATAAAGAATAATGTTCAAGCCCTTCAATTTCCAACAACTACAAAATCTAATTTTGACTCATATCCATACACTTTTGAGTGGAACAGAAAACCTATAAATGTTAAAGGAGAAAAGATAAGACTTTTATTTATATTTCCTTGGTTTAAAGTTGGAGGAGCAGATAAATTTAATTTTGACTTAATTTCAAGATTAAATAAAGATAAATTCGATATTACAATAGTAACAACAGAAACATCAGACTATGTATGGAGACAAAGATTTGAAAAATATGCTGAAATATTTGATTTAACAAGCTTTTTAAACAGACAAGACTGGCCAGCATTTATTCATTATATAATAAAATCTAGAAATATTGATGTTGTTATGCAATCTAATAGTTTTTTTGGATTTTATGTAATTCCATGGCTTAAATCTGAGTTCCCAGATGTCATATTTACAGATTATCTTCACAGTGAAAATTGGAGCTGGAGAAATGGAGAATATCCAAGAGATTCAATTGCAATTGATGGCTTTTTAGATAAAACATATACATGTACTAAAAAGTTAAAAGAGTCAATGAAAGTTAATATGGGTAGAACAGTTGATAATGTAGAAACTGTATATATTGGAGTTGATGAAAAAGCATTTGATGAAACAAAAGTCAACATTTTTGATAACAAGGATATAGAAAAATATAAAGAAAAATATCCAGGTAAAAAATGTATTCTATTTTTATGCAGAATATCTGAAGAAAAACGTCCAATATTTATGTTAAGAGTATTTGAAAAATTACTTGAAAAAGATAAAAATTTATTACTACTTGTTGTTGGAGACGGTGATGTTTTGCCAGAAATGAAAGAATTGGCTAAGCATGAAAAAATAGAGGACAATGTTGTTTTTTATGGAATGCAGAAAAATGTAAAGCCATTTTATAAATTAGCAGATGTTAGTGTAATATGTTCTCTAGTCGAAGGTTTAACAATAACAACATATGAATCATTAGCTATGGGGACTCCAGTTGTTACAGCTGATGTTGGCGGACAAAAAGAATTAGTAGATTCTACATGTGGAAGAGTAGTCCAAAATATCCAAACAGATAAGACAGGCTTTTATAATAGATCATATACTGATGAAGAGATATTAAGATATGTAAAAGCAATAAGAGAAGTTTTAGATGATGAGTCTTTAAAGAAAAATTGTAGACAAAAGATTCTAAATGGATATACAGTAGATCAAATGGTAAATAAGTTCGACAAAGATTTTACTGAAATGGTAAAAAATGGAACATCTATAAATAAGCTAAGTATTGTAAATAAAGATTTATATAAGCAGTACATTGTAATGTATAATCAAATAGATGTAAGAAAATATTTCCCACAAGTAACCAATAAGTTTGAAGAACTTGATAATAGCAATGAAAAAATAGAAGCTAGAAGATTCAAAATGAATAAATTCAAAGAAAAATTATGGAGAATTCCATTGTGGAGGGGATTTATTAGGTTCCTACAAAAAACAGGAATAATGAATAAATTAAAAAGTACAAAAATGAAACAAATAGTAAAAAAGATATTTAGAGTATAAAAGGAGTTACAAATGCTAGATGTATTTAAAAATTTATATAATTATAGAGAACTTTTAAAAACAAGTGTAAAAAAAGAAATACGAGGAAAATATAAAAATTCATTTTTAGGAGTTTTATGGTCATTTTTAAATCCACTACTACAAATTGGTGTGTATGCATTGATTTTTCAAATGATATTAAAAAATCCGAAAGAAAATTATGCAATATTTTTATGTTGTGCTCTAATCCCATGGACATTTTTTTCGACTACGATATCGAGAGCAGCTTTTAATTGTGTTGAAAATGGAAATATACTAAAAAAAGTATATTTCCCGAGAGAAATTTTGCCTATATCTGTTGTTACTAGTGAAGTTGTTAATTTCTTAATATCTACAATTATAATATTGGCTTTTGTAACATTGGGAGGAATAGGGATAAGTAAATATATTATATTTTACCCATTAATATTATTAGCACAATATATATTGCTTATAGGAATATCGTTTATAATATCAAGTATTTGTGTATATTTAAGAGATTTACAACATTTTATAGGCATATTTTTACAATTAATGTTCTATGCAACGCCAATTGTTTATAGTGTGGATGCTATACCTGATAATTTTAAATGGATATTACAAATTAATCCAATGACTTATATTATAGAAGCATATAGAAATATTTTTTACGAAAAGGCAATGCCTGATTTACAACCTATATTAATAATGATATTAATATCACTAGGAATATGTGTTGTTGGATATTTAATTTTTAATAAATTACAAAAAGGTTTTGCAGAACAATTATAACTTTTTAAAAAGGAGGAATATGTTGGCAGTTTGAAGCTGACATATGGAAAAGATGAAAGAAAATATAACACAAGTAATAAAGAAATCATCTGTATTTTTATTATTAGAAACAGTATTAATATTAATTATAACAACATTGCTTTTTTTAGTGAAAATAACTATTACACCATGGCATTTGGGAATTATATCAGTAATAACATTTGTTATTTATTGGAAACTTTACATTAAGGAAAATAAGAAAATCAATATAATAGCGGTTATTCTTGCCTTAATAATTTTTGCAGGAGTAACATTTATAGAAGGCAAAGTATATGATTCTACAGCAGATGGAAATACATATCATAAATTAGCAATAGGATGCATGAAAAACGGATGGAATCCATGCTATGAAAGTAGTGAAGATTTTAATAAGGAACAAGGAAATGTATTCGACACATCAGATGAAAATATAAATACGCTTTGGATAGATCACTATGCCAAAGCAACAGAAATATTTGGAGCTGTAGTATATAGCTTTACTGGAAATATTGAATGCGGAAAAGCATATACACTTATTTTAATGTATAGTGCTTTTGGTATAATATTTGCATATTTATATGATGAGAAAAAAAGAAGTTTATTAGCAAGTATTATTGTGTCAGTTTTATTGGTATTTAACGCGATTACTGTTGTTCAAATATTTAACTACTATGTTGATGGAGCATTAATGATTTCAATTCTAATGATTATATTTAGTTTAATTAGAGAATGTGAAAATAATAAGGAAGATAAAAGAACAAGTCAAAAGGAAAACTTGATTATACTCGCGTGTAATATAATTTTATGTATAAATATTAAATTTACAGGAGTTGCTTTTGCGGCAGTTTACTGCTTTGCCTTTTATGTGTATTGGCTAATAAAGTCATATAGAACATCAAAAGAGGAATTTAAAAAACAGTTGAAAACATATACAATATTTTATATTATAACTGTAATTGTTTCAATTGTAATTGTAGGTTTTTCGTCTTATACTAAAAATTTTATAGATCATGGACATCCATTATATCCATTATATGGAGAAGGCCATGTTGCAAATATGGTAGTGATGGAACAACCATCATCTTTTAATGATAAAAGTCATTTGGAAATTTTCCTAATTTCTATATTTTCAAAAGGAGAAAATGTCTCACCAACATATTCTAGCGAAAATATTCAACCTACTTTAAAAATGCCATTTACAATTTTAGATGGTGAAATTAAAAATTATAGTATTCCAGATATTAGAGTAGGAGGATTTGGACCGCTATTTAGTGTGGTATTTATTGCTTCAATAATAGGAACCATTTATATTATTGCAAGTTTAATAAAAAATAAGAAATGGAATATGCTTATTCCATATGGTTTAATTTTAGGAATTACTGCAATTTTAATTTTAGCTTTAGACGGAAATTATTGGGCAAGATACATTCCATATTTCTATTCTATTCCAATGTTGGTATTAAGTTATTTATTATGGAATAAAGATCAAAAATTAAAATATATTTTAGGAATTATTTTATCTATTGTTATGTTTGTAAATGTTAGTCTAGTAACATATACTACATTAATTAACACAAGAAATACAGATAAATATATTGGAAAACATGTAAATGAATTTATAAATTATTATAATCAACATGCAGAAGAAGGAGTTGAAATTAGGCTAAACCATATGGGATTACAAGGCGTTCTTTATAATTTAGATGATTTGGGAATAGATAATTATAGAGTAAATAAAGAGGCTGAGTTGACTCAAGAGGGATTCATGTTTAACTATTAATACTATAAAATGATACATTTTTGTATGTACTAATCTATAAACAACAAGGAGGAAAATTATTAAATGAAAAAAATAAGTATTATAATTCCAACATATAACGAAGAAGAATCATTACCATTTTTATATGAAAAATTGAATGAAATAATGGCAAAAATGACAAATTATGATTTTGAGATTTTATTTGTTAATGACGGTAGCAAAGATAGAACAATTGAACTCATAAAAAGCTTTAGAGAAAAAGATGAAAGATATAATTATGTCGATTTTGCAAGAAATTTTGGACAGGAAGTTGCAATGGCAGCAGGAATTGATTATGCAACTGGTGATTGCGCAATATTTATGGATGCAGATCTTCAAGATCCTCCAGATCTTATTCCAGAGATGGTTAAACATTGGGAAGAAGGATATGATGATGTATATGCAAGAAGAAGAAAAAGAGATGGTGAAAGTTTCTTAAAAAGATTCACATCAAAAATGTATTACAAAGTTTTGCAAAAAATAACAAGAGTAGAAATTCAAAAAGATACTGGAAATTATAGATTAATAGATAGAAGATGTATAAATGCATTAAAGCAAATGCGTGAATCTGAAAGATGTTTAAAAAGTATGTTTAGCTGGATAGGATACAAGAAAAAAGAAGTTCTATTCGATAGACCTCCGAGAGTTGCTGGAAAAACAAAGTGGAATTATCTTAAACTTATTGATTTAGCAATAGATGGCATAACATCGTTTACAACTTCTCCATTAAAAATTGCAACTTATCTTGCAATTCCAACTTTTATAGTTTTAGGAATGTATGTTATATATATAATTGCAAAATGTATTGTTACACATACATTTGTACAAGCATTTCAAGCAATAATTCTTTTAATACTTTTCTTTTCAGGAATACAAATACTTTTACTTGGAATTGTGGGAGAGTATTTAGGTAGAATATTTAAAGAAACAAAAAATAGGCCTCTATATTTAGTTAATGAATACAATGGAATAAAAGAAATGAATAGTGTTAAAAATTAACATTGAAAAAAAATAGATCTTATTATAAAATATAAATAATGGATAGTCTAAAATGAAATAACTAAAAATAAAAACTAAGGAGAACAAAATGGTAATTAAAAAAATTTGTGTAATAATTATTAGTTTAGTATTGATTTTAAATGTTACAGGAGTATATGCTGTAAATGCAATTAAAGAAAATAGCTCAAAAGTTAACAATGTTGAAGGTCAAAAAAATGAAAATATAACAAGCGAAGAAATAAAGGAAAGTAATGAGAATAAAATTCATGAAAATTCTGAAGGTGGTAATACAATCAAAGAGTCACAAGAAGTAAATGAAATAGAAAAACAAGAGGAAAAATCGACTGAAAAAGAAAAGCAGACTCTAGACCAAAAGAAAGAGTCTCAAAAAGAGGATAATGTAACTAAGCCTTTAGAAAACAAAAAAGTAGAAAATAAGAAAAATACAGAAACAGATGGAAGTAAAAGTAATGAAAACAGTATAAGTAATTCAAATAACACTACATCTATAACTACTAATAATTTAAATAATAAAATAAATAATAGTACAACTTTAAATGATGGTGTATATTTCATTTCATCAGCAATTGATAATAATAAAGTTATAGATATATCTGGAGGGTCTACTGAAAACTTTGCAAATGTTCAGCTTTGGTCAAATGCAAATGTAGCTCAACAAAAGTTTAAGATTACGAGATTATCGGATGGATACTATATGATAGAGAGTTGTAAATCTGGTAGATGTATAGATGTTGAAAATGGCAAATGTGAGAGTGGCGCAAATGTTTGGCAATATGAAAAAAATTATTCTAATGCACAAAAATGGTTATTAAAAGATGCAGGAAATGGATATTACAATATTGTTTCTAAGTGTGGAGAATTATATTTAGATGTTGCAAATAGCAACCTATCAAATGGAACAAATATTAAGATTAGTAATAAAAAAGAATATAACGGCCAAAAATTTAAATTTACAAAGGCTGAAGAATATTGGGGAATACAATCAGTTGAAAATGGAACATATGTAATATCTACAGCATTAAATAATAATCAAGTCTTAGACATATCGGAAGGTTCTACAAATGATACTGCTAATGTTCAAATTTGGAAAAATGTAGATGTGGATCAACAAAAATTTATAATTACATATATTGGTGAAGGATATTATACTATAGAAAGTTATAATTCAAGAAAGTTTTTAGATGTAGCAAACGGAAATGGTCAATGTGGAAACAATGTATGGCAATATGAATCAAATAATTCTAATGCACAAAAATGGGTAATTAAAGATATAGGAGATGGGTATTGCAATATTATCTCTAGGTGCGATGGATATTATTTAGATGTAGAAAATGGTAAATCTTCAACTGGAACTAATATTCAAATTTATTCTGGTAACGGATCTAAGGCTCAAAAATTTAAGTTAACTAAGTTAGAAAATTTAACGGGGTCATATGTTTTAGAAGATGGAACATATACTATTTCTACAAAACTTAATAATAATAAAGTTTTAGATGTAAGTGGTGCTTCAGATGCAAATTGCGCAAATATTCAAATTTGGGATAATGTAAATGCTACACAGCAAAAGTTTGAGTTAACATATTTAGGAAGTGGATTTTATCAAATAAAATGTATAAAATCAAATAAAGCATTGGATGTAACAAATGGAGTTGGTTATAGTGGAAACAATGTATGGCAATATGAAGTTAACCACTCAAAAGCACAAAATTGGATTATTAAAGACGCTGGTGATGGATATTATTATATAATTTCCATGTGTGGAGGATATTATTTAGATGTTTCCAATGCCAGAACTTCAAATGGAACTAATATTCAAGTTTATAAAGGAAACAAAAGTAATGCTCAAAAGTTTAAAATTACTAAAACAAATACAAAAGGTGTTGACGTATCCGTGTATCAGGGAAATATAGATTGGGCAAAAGTAAAAAATAATAAAATTGATTTTGCTATGATTAGAGTTGGATATAGAGGATATGAAACAGGAAAGATTGTTGGAGATACAAAATATAAAACAAATATTGCTAACGCTACAGCAAATCAAATAGATTGTGGAGTTTATTTTGTAACACAGGCTGTTAACTATCAAGAAGGTGTAGATGAAGCTAAATGGGTACTAAATGCTATCTCGGAAGATAAAAATAAAATAGTGTGCCCAATAACAATTGATGTAGAATGGGCCGGAGGAAATCAAGGAAAGAATGGACGAGCAGATTACATTTCTGTTTGGGATAGAACCATGGCTATAAAGGGATTTTGCCAAACTATTGAAGACGCTGGTTATAAATCAATGATATATGCAAATAAAGATTGGCTTATGAATTATATGGATATGACAAAGCTTTCAAATTATAAAGTGTGGCTTGCACACTATGTAAAGGGTGCACCACAGAAGTTATCTGATTATACAGGAAAATATTCTTATTGGCAATATACATCAACTGGAACAGTTCCACGGAATAAATGGATATGTTGATTTAGATTATGGCTATTAAAATATTATAAAAGAAAAGTTGAAAAATAATTAAAATTTTTGCTATGTCAAATATTATTAAAAATTCGGGTACATACATATAGTATTGTACCCTTATTTTTGTATATTCTTGGAAAGTGATGATTAAAAACGATAGACTCTACGTAGAGGAGGAATATGCGAATGTTACAAATTCTAAAAGCAATGCTTTCTAAAATTTGTTAGTCCGTTTTCATAAATTTTTTTCGAAAAAAAGAAGGAAAATGTTTTTTTTTGAAGAATAATATAATAAGTACATAAAAACAAAAGATATGTACAAAATAATTATATAACTTTAGAAAGAGGTGCTTTAAATGCAAATTACAGATGTACGTTTAAGAAAGGTAAATTCAGAAAACAGAATGAAGGCTGTTGCTTCAGTAACATTTGATAATGAATTCGTAATTCATGACATCAAAGTTATAGAAAGCCAAAACGGATTATTCATTGCTATGCCAAGCAGAAAAACTCCAAACGGAGAATTCAAAGACATAGCTCATCCTATTAACCCAGAAACAAGGGAAAAAATTCAAAATGCTATATTAGAAGCTTACAATGCTCCTGAAGCAGAAGAATCAGCTGAATAATTAAATAATAAATTAGTAAAATGGATTATTCTAAGATTATCTTTTAGAATAATCCATTATTTAAATTACAAAAGTAAATTAAAAGTATATTAATAACTCTACAAGAAAAAAGCATAAGTTGTTAATCTATTTTTTTGCAGATATAAAAAAAGAGGTGAATTAAAATAATGGACCAAATTGAGGAATTTGCTCTGAATATACTAGAAAAAGTAAAATTAAAAGTTTTAGCAGATTGGTACAGAAAACATAAAGAAACAATGAGATATTTAATTTTTGGAGCATTAACAACATTCGTAAATATTTTAGCCTATACAATATTTTATTATGCTTTGCACATAAATAATGCAACAAGCAATGTTATAGCGTGGATATTAGGGGCAACATTTGCATATGTAACAAACAAATTATATGTATTTGATTCAAAAGTAAGTACAAGAAAAGAATTATTAAAAGAAATAATATATTTTTATGGATGTAGATTATTAACACTAGCAATAGATGAAATAATAATGATTATAACGGTTGATAATTGGGGATGGAATGCATTCTTCATGAAAATATTTGCTAATATTATAGTAATAATTTTAAATTACATTTTTAGTAAAATATTAATATTTAAGAAAAAATAGGAGGTAAAACATGGAAAAATGGTTTAGCAAAACAGTGGAAGAAACAGAGGAATACCTACAAACAAATGTAAAACAAGGTCTTTCAACTTCTGAAGTTAAAAAAAGGCAACAAGAAAACGGATTTAATGAGCTTAAAGCTCAAAAGAAAAAATCAATGTTTATAAGATTTATAGAACAATTTAAAGACTTCATGATAATAGTATTAATAATTGCAGCAATTGTATCAGGTGTAATAGGAGTTGCACAAGGAGAAGGCATAACAGATACGATAATAATATTAATAGTTGTAATTGCAAATGCCATTATAGGTGTTGCACAAGAATCTAAGGCAGAAAAGTCTCTAGAGGCACTTCAGAAATTAAGTGGACATGAAGCAAAAGTTATACGAGATGGAAATTTACAAACTATTCCTGCAAGAGAACTAGTAGAAGGTGACATAGTAGTATTAGATACAGGAGATTATATTCCAGCAGATTTAAGAATTTTTGAAGCTGTTAATTTACAATCTCAAGAGTCATCACTAACAGGAGAGTCTGTTCCAGTAGAAAAACAAGCAAGTAAAATAGAAGAAGAGGATATACCAATTGGAGATAGAGCAAATATGTTGTTTTCTTCAAGTTTAGTTACTTATGGAAGAGGAAAAGGAATTGTTGTTGAAACAGGTATGAATACAGAAGTAGGAAAGATTGCAGAAATGCTATCAGGAGCCGGAGAACAAGAAACACCACTTCAGAAAAAATTAAACAGTTTGGGAAAGACCTTAGGTATAGTGGCATTGGTTATTTGTGTAATAATATTTGTTATAGGTCTAATTCAAGGAAGAGAAGTTGTTTCTATGTTTATGACAGCAGTAAGCTTAGCTGTTGCCGCAATTCCAGAGGGATTAGCAGCGGTTTCTACAATAGTTTTGGCAATAGGTGTACAAAAAATGGTAAAGAAAAATGCAATAGTAAAAAGACTTCCAGCTGTCGAGACATTGGGTAGTAGTTCAGTAATCTGCTCAGACAAGACAGGTACACTTACTCAAAATAAAATGACAGTTCAAAAAATATTTGTAAATGATACAGTATATGATGTAAGTGATTTAAATGAAAACAGTGACTTTATAAAATATAACAAAGAAAATCAAGAAGTAAAATTATTAGTTTATAATGGAATGCTTTGTAATGATACTAAAATCTCAGATGATGGTACATTAACAGGAGACCCAACTGAAACAGCGTTAGTAGATATTGCACTAAAAATGGGATTTACTAAAAATATATATGATGAGATGCCAAGGGTAGATGAGATTCCATTCGACTCTGATAGAAAATTGATGACAACAGTTCACAAAAGAGCAGATAAATATATTGTATTTACAAAAGGTGGAGTGGATGAATTATTAAAAATTTCTACATCATATATAGACCAAGGAAAAGTAGAAAAAGACCTAAATTCTTTTGTTCCTACAATACAAAATACAAATGAAAAAATGGCAAAAGATGCTTTAAGAGTGTTAGCATTTGGATATAAAGAATTAGACCATAAGCCATCAAAAGATGAGATGGAAAATGATTTAATCTATGTTGGAATGTATGGAATGATAGACCCACCAAGAGAAGAGGCAAAAGTTGCAGTAGAAAAATGCAAAACAGCAGGAATAAAAACAGTAATGATAACAGGAGATCATAAAATTACTGCAACGGCTATTGCTAAGAAATTGGGAATTTTGGAAAATGAAAATGAAGCTATAACAGGAGCAGAACTTGACAAAATATCTGATGAAGATTTAGAAAAAAATGTAAGGAATTATTCTGTTTATGCAAGAGTTTCTCCAGAGCATAAAGTAAGAATAGTAAAGGCGTGGCAAAAAAACGGAGAAATAGTTGCGATGACAGGAGACGGTGTAAACGACAGCCCTGCGTTAAAAACAGCGGATATAGGTTGTGCAATGGGTAAGGTTGGAACAGATGTGGCTAAAGAAGCTGCAGATGTAATTTTAGTAGATGATAATTTTGCAACAGTAGTATCAGCTGTAGAAGAAGGTAGAAGAATATATGACAATATTTTAAAAGTAATTCAATTTTTACTATCAAGCAATATAGGTGAAATAGTAGTTTTACTTTTAGCAACATTATTCTCGGCTGCTATTGCAAAATTTGCAGGAATTACAGATGCAACAGGACTTGAGATTCTACTTCCAGTACACATATTATGGATAAATTTAGTTACAGATTCACTTCCAGCTTTAGCACTAGCATTTGACCCAGCAAATGATGACATAATGAGTAGAAAGCCTATAAAACAATCAAAAGGTGTATTTACTAAAGGTATGACATTTAGAATCATATACCAAGGAATAATGATTGGATTAATTACTCTTGCAGCTTTTATAATTGGACTAAAAACAACTACTCAGCCACTTGAAGGACTAACTTTAGATGAAAGTAAAATTCAACTTGGACAAACTATGGCATTTATAGTTTTAGCTCTATCAGAATTGGTACATGTATTTAATATAAGAGATAATAAAAAATCTATTTTTAAAACGTCTATATTTAATAATAGGGTTTTAGTCGCAGCAATCATTGCGTCAGCAGCACTTATGTTTATTATATTATGCATTCCTGCTCTAAGAGGAGTATTTAGTATACCTGTTTTACCTATGGACAATATATTAGAGACAATTTTATTAGTATTTTCACCTATTGTGGTTGTAGAAATTTTAAAATTGTTAAAGATTAATACTATCAATGAATAAAATAATATAGTATAATTGTTACTTAAAGTTTCTCAACACATAAAAAAATATGGAGGGATATTATGAAAAAGAGTTTAATTATAATAATAATTATAATTACTATTATAATTTTAGTAGGTGGTCTTTTAATATATAAAAGAAATGATGATCAAAATACAAATCACAATAATGATATACAAAATTTAACTTATGAAAATAATGTACAAGATGAAAGTTATAATACAGCTGATGAAAATATACAAGATAATAGTAATAATGTAGAGC
>CANQFW010000015.1 GCA_947599995.1 uncultured Clostridia bacterium | reverse complement strand
ATTCCTCCTTATTTTTTACATTATACATATAAAATTAACTTTTTGCAAGTATTTTTATTCAAATAGACTCATAATTTCATCCTTACTAAGTCTACTAATAAATGATGTCTTAGTATCTAGCATATTATCTATAAGCTCTGACTTCTTTTTTTGCAGATTATAAATTTTTTCCTCTATAGAATTATTTGTTATTAATTTGTACACTTGAACATTATTTTTTTGTCCTATTCTATATGCTCTATCTGTCGCTTGATTCTCTGCTGAAGCATTCCACCAAGGGTCATAATGAATTACCATGTCTGCTCCCGTTAAATTTAGTCCAGTTCCTCCTGCTTTTAGTGATATTAAGAAGACCCTTATTTTTGGATTAGAATTGAATTCATCAACTAATCTAATTCTTTCATCAACCTTTGTTGAGCCAATTAATTTAAAATATTCTATGTTATTTTTATTCAATTCTTTTTCTATTATCTCAAACATTGATGTATACCCTGAAAATAATAATATTTTGTGTCCCGCTGCTATTCCATCTTGTAAAATTTCCATACATTGATTTAATTTGCTACTTCCATCTGAATATCCTTCGATAAATAAACCTGGATGACAGCAAATTTGTCTAAGTCTTGTAAGAGCAGCTAAAATTTTAATATGAGTATTTTCAAAACCATTTATTTTAATTTCCTCAGAAATTTGTTTTTTTGCCATGCTTAGGTATGACATATAAATTTTTTCTTGTTCTTCTTCCATATCATTGTTAAGAACACTTATTGTTTTTTCTGGAAGTTCTACTAAAACTTGTTTTTTTGTTCTTCTTAAAATAAATGGCTCAATAAGCATTTTTAACTTATTCATCGCTTTTTTGTCATTTTCTTTTACAATTGGAGTTTCATATAATGCTTTAAATTTTTTATATGTAAATAAATATCCCGGCATGATAAAATCAAATATTGACCAAAGTTCTGCTAAAGAATTTTCTATAGGTGTACCAGTCAGTGCATACCTCGTTTCTGCTTTCAATTGTTTAATTACTTTTGCATTTTGAGTATTACTATTTTTTAAATATTGTGCTTCATCTGCGATAATGTATTTAAATTCATAGTTTTTTTCAATATAAATATCAATATCTCTTTTTAATAAATCATATGATGTAATAACTAGATCGTACTTTTCTATTTGAGATATTATTTTTTTTCTTTCTTCTGCTTTACCATTTACTACGACAATTTTTAGACCATTTGTAAATTTTTCTCCCTCTTTTTTCCAGTTAAACGATAGTGAGCTAGGACATATAACAATACTTGACTTTCTATCTTCTTTTTTAGAATTCTGTATGTAATTTAAAACCACACTTAGAAGTTGAATAGTTTTTCCAAGTCCCATATCATCTGCTAATATTCCTCCAAATTTATATTGTTCTAAAACTTTAAGCCAATTAAATCCTAATTTTTGATAGTCTCTTAAAATACCATCCATTTCTTTTGGAATTTTTATATCATCTTCCATGTTTTCTTTATCTAAATCATTTATTATTTTTTTATATTCACTATTTTTTGTGATGCTTGCACCATCTAGTTGTCTTAGCAATTGATTTAAATATAGGGTCCTTGAAATTGGGATTTTTACTTCTTTTTCTATAAGTTTTTTATAATCTATATCCATTCCCGTTGTTAGTTTATCTAAGAAGTCTAAATCCTCGCTATTTTCTAGTGTCAAAAAACTGCCATCTTTTAATCTATGGAATTTTTTCTTTAGTCTATACTTATTCATTACCTCTTCTATATCACTAGATTCTAAATTTATTTTACTTAAATCTATATCTAATAAATTATTCTCTACTTTTATACCGATAGAACCAATTTTGGGCCTTTTTATTTCTTTTAGTTTAAAATTATCTGTTACCATAACTTCAAACTTTTGCATATATAGCTCTATTTCTTTATTCATAAAATTATATATTTTATCGTCATCCGGCAATATCAATCTTAAATTTTTCAAATCTATCATAAAACCTGTTTTTCTAAAAATATTTAAAAGCCTGTTTTCTTGTAATTGATTTCTTATAGCTTTTGTATTAACAACTCCAGCTAATGGGTTAAACTCTTCTTCTCCATAGCAGAATTTAGGTTCTAAAATTAAATAATCATTTTTATCAAAATCTAAAAAAACCTTAGCTGCTAATTCTTTTGGTTTATATTGTTCTATTTCATCATCTTTTAATCCGGAAACCTTAATATTACCTTTTACTTGAGGCATTATTATCCCATAAAAATCTTTTAATTTTTCTTTTTTTAGTCTTGTTTCAGTAACATAGTTCTTCTTAAATGCCTGTATTAACTTTATAATCGAATTTTTAAACATTTCTGAGCATCTATATAATTTATTAGATTGCAATATATATGTATATTTTTCTCCTTCAAAAATTTTAACATTATATATGTCTGTATTAGAACACAATTTAAATTCGTCATCATCTACTTTTTTTAGTTCAAATTCTATTTTAGGATCTTCTTCTAAAAATTGCATTGTTGAAGAATTGTATTCATAGTCATAATATACTTTTTGTTTTTTTAATATATCAAATGCTTCGTCTATGGTATTTTTTCCAAGTGTTATTCTTGGTATATTTGGTTTAGAACTATAGTAGTAGTCATATCTATCTTGTTTATTTAAAACTTTCATTATTTCTGCATACTTTAAAATAAACATAAGTAATTCTTTACTAGATTCATCAAAGTTTTCCATTTTATGAACAAATTCTAATTTTTGCCCGTATTTAAAGAACTCATTGTTTATCATTCTGGTATAAAAATCTGGTAAATCTTTTATTTTATACATTTTCTTATTTCCCAATTTAAATTCCAGTTTTAGATTTGATTCTACCTTGTCGAAAATAATTTTAGGCTCTATTTTTATTTTTTCCTGTTCGTCAAGTTCTTCAATATCTTCCAAATTAATCTCTTTTATTTGTTCATTATAAAAGTCATTCAATATTCTGTCAAATTCTCTATATTTTATCTCGGATTTTTTTGGTTTAATTCCTTTGTTGTATTCTCTATCCCAAAACTTCGTTTGTTCAAATTTTATAAGTGTTGCTAAAATGTGTTTGCATACACCATATGTTTTTTGATAGTCATTGCATTGGCAAAATGCAATATCAAGTTCTCCTTTTTTTACACTGATATTTACTTGATAATCATCATAATTTCCTTGTACATCCGAGGTTATTTGGAAGTTATTTGAGTCTTCATATTCCATCTTTATAATATCTATTCTTCCATCTCTTACATATTCTTTTGCTCTTTTTACTCTTTCATATCCTGCATCTTCATATAGTTCTTGTGATAGTTTTTGATTTATAAGCATTGAAGTTCTCCTTTTATTTATTTTCAAGGTATTATTATAATATGTTTTGAGGAATTTTTCAATACATTACATATTATTTTTTAACTCTTGTAGAGCTCTTTCAGATAATCTTTCATATCTCTGCTTCTTATCTTTAATTTTCTCGCTCAATTCTGGTAAAATTCCGTAATTTGCATTCATCGGTTGGAAATTATCATTTGGAGTCGAGATATATTTTGCAAGTGTTCCTATCATAGTAAGATCAGAAAACTGTATTCTATTTATAATTTGTTTACTTTGCGTTTTGAATCTTTCAGCCGCATTTACTCCTGCAACCAATCCAGATGAAATAGATTCAACATATCCTTCAACTCCAGTAATTTGTCCTGCAAAATATATGTTATTGTTTTTAATAAGATTATATGTATTATCCAATAATTTTGTAGAGTTAATATATGTATTTTTATGCATTACTCCATATTTTACAAATTCAGCATTTTCCAGTCCTGGTATCATGCTAAACACTCTTTTTTGTTCTCCGAATTTTAGATTTGTCTGAAATCCTACCAAATTATATATACTCGCTTTACCATCATCCTGTCTTAACTGTACAATTGCATATGGCCTTTTGGCTGTTCTTGGGTCATCAAATCCTACTGGCTTTAATGGTCCAAATCTAAGCGTATCAATTCCTCTCTTTGCCATTACTTCTATTGGCATGCAACCTTCAAATATTTCTTTTTTTTCAAATTCGTGTAGCGTTACTATCTGTGCATTTAAAAGCTCTTCATAAAATTTCTCATATTCATATTTATTCATTGGTAAATTTATGTAGCTTGCATCTTCACTTTCAATTCTTTTTCTCCATTCTTGTTCTGTCTCATGTTTTTTCTTTTCTTGGTCATATCTATTTCCAAAAAATGCAATATTAAAATCTATGCTTTCTTTTGTAACAATTGGAGCTGCTGCATCATAAAAATGAAGTTGTTTTTCTCCTGTCAGCTCTCCAATTTCTTTTGCTAAACTTTCTGATGTTAAAGGGCCTGTTGCAATAATTACAATTCCGTCTCTTACTAAATCTACTAATTTTTTGTCAGTTCCGATTTCTTCATTGATTATTTCTATCAATTCAAGTTCTTTTAATTGTTCCGTTACTCTTTGTGAAAACTTTTCTCTGTCTACAGCTAAAGCTTGGCCTGCCGGAACCTTTGTCTCGTCTGCTATTTTTATTAGCAAAGAATCTAGCATTCTTAATTCTTCTTTTAGTAGTCCACAAGCATTAGTCAGTAAATTTGATTTAAATGAATTACTACACACAATCTCCGCTAAGTTACAATTTGAATGTGCTGGTGAAAATTTCTTGGGTTTCATTTCATATAATTTTACTTTTATTCCACGTTTTGCTATTTGGTAAGCTGCTTCACTTCCTGCTAATCCTCCTCCAATTATTGTTATATAATCATTCATTTTCAATTCCCTCTTCTTTAATTTTTTTGTAATTAATAAATAATATGTTACTTGGTAAAATAAAACTCCTGAAATTAATGCTATGCATTAGATGTAGAAGTTTTTAATTAATCAACCAAAGCAGTATCTTTGAGTAACACAACATCCTTACTTGTTTTCTTAAGCTCTTTCAAGACTGATGGGTCATCATCTATTATAATTATTACGCTATCATCTGTTCTTTCTAAATTTTTTACATAGTTAGCCTTTAACTTAGTTGTTTTTTCGAATCCATTTGCTTGTCGTGAAATAATCGTTCTATTTTCTTTTTCAAAGAAAGGAGCAAATTTATCCAGCCATCTATTTTTTTCATCAAACCCTACATCCATCCTCGTTACTGATAATATATGCAATTCGACATTACACATTTTGGATATTTCTTCTAATTTTGCTATGCTATCATAAAGAGGTCTTTTTTTATCAAATTCATGTGGCTCTCCTACTTTATAATCTACTATTACTCCATCCATATCAACAAATAGTCTTATTTTTTTATCATTATATTCTTCTAAAAATTCTTTTATATACATATTTTCCGTTCCCTTCTGTATTTTTTATTATTTTTTATTATTATATCATTTATTTTTAATAAAACAATGTTTTTTTTACATTATACAGAAATTAATGGATACATTGCTAAAAAACGGACTAACAAATTCTACAAGGCATTGCTTTTGGAATTTGTAACATTCGCATATCTCTGCTCTACGTCAAGTCTATTATTTTTAACGATGACTTTCCTAGAGTAATAAAAATCCCCCTATATAACATAGGGAGAAAATTCTATTGTCACTTCAAAATCCTTAAAGTATTAAAAATGGTAATAATAGTAGTTCCAACATCTGCAAAAACCGCTTCCCACATATCTGCCAATCCCAATCCTGATAACACCAAAACTAAAATTTTAACACCGATTGCAAATATTAAATTCTGTTTAATAATCTTATTTGTCTTTTTAGAAATGTCTATGCCCGAAACAATTTTTTCAATTTCATCAGTCATAATGACAACATCTGAAGCCTCAATGCTTGACGAAGCACCAACTCCGCCCATGGAGATACCAATATCAGCTCTTGCCAAAACAGGACTATCATTTATTCCATCACCCACAAATGCAACCTTTTTATTTTTCTCATTATTTCTTATAACATTTTCAATCTCATTAAATTTATCTTGTGGAAGCATCTGAGCTTTAATAATTCCTATTCCTGATTGTTTTGCTATTTTTTCAGCAATTTCTTTACTATCACCAGTGAACATCATCGTACTTATGCCTCTTTTTTCCAATATCTCTACTGTTTGAGGAATATTTTTCTTTATACTATCTCCTAGAACAATATACCCTTTAACCACATTATTTATTGATAAATATATAATAGTACCAATCTCAGATGATTTGTCTTCATAATTTATAAACTTAGCATTTCCAATTTTAATTTGCTTTCCTTGTAAATCATAAGATAATCCTTTTCCAGAAACCTCTTTAAAATTCCTGACTTCTGATGTATTTACCTTGCCATCATAACTGTCTAAAATAGATCTAGCAATAGGATGATTTGAAAAGCTTTCTCCAAGTACAAAGTATTTTAATATCTCTTTATCATCCATTGTATTATCTAATGGAATGACCTTTTGAAGCTGGAATTTTCCTGTTGTTATAGTTCCCGTTTTATCAAATACTATTTTATTTATATCTTTGAGTCCATCTAAATAGTCACTTCCTTTTACTAAAATGCCTTCTTTAGACGCTCTTCCTATTCCAGAGAAATAACTTAATGGTACAGATATAGCAATAGAACATGGACAAGCAATTACTAAAAATGTAAGTGCCCTATAGATACTTTCAAAGTATGAAATTTGCTTTGATATTATCGGCAAAACAACTGCAACTAATGCAGCGAATATAATTACTATTGGAGTATATATTTTAGCTCCTTTACTTACAAAATTTTCTGTTTTAGCCTTTCTATCTGTTGCCTTTTCTACTAAATCTAAAATTTTGCTTACTGTTGAATCTTTATATTCATTTGTAACATTAATTTCAATAATTCCACTTTCATTTATACTTCCAGACAAAACATCATCATTTTCTTTAACATCACATAATTTAGATTCACCTGTTATTGCAGAAGTATTTAACATTGCTGTTCCCTTTATTACAACCCCGTCCAAAGGTATTTTTTCTCCGTTCCTTTACAATTATTATATCACCTACATTTACTTTCTCTGGACTTATTTTAATACTATTTCCTTCTTTATCTTTTAGATTTGCATATTCTGGCTTTATATCCATTAAGTCTTTAATTGACTTTCTTGATTTAACTATAGCTTTTCCTTCTAAAATTTTTCCAATTTCAAAAAGTAATATTACCATCAATCCCTCATGGTACTTTCCAACCAAATATGCTCCTATACAAGAAATAACTATTAATGTATTTTCATCAACTACATGACCTTTGAGCTGTTTTACTGCTTTTTTTATTGTTCTATAAAGCAAAATCAAATATGATGATACTATGCAACTTATTGATAAAACATTTGCTACCAATTCATTTTCTGTACCTTGAAATACATATCTAAATACATTTGAAAATCCTATAACTGCTAAAATGATTCCTATAATTAATCTTGGAATTTCATAGTTTTTTTCTTCTCCTTCTTCATTTCCTTCTTCATTAATCGAACAATCCGGTTCTACTTTTGAAGCAATTTCATTTAATGTTATTATTGGGTTATCTAAATCAGACTCTAATGTTATTTTACTTGTTCCGAAATTTACAATGCAATTAGTTATTCCTTCTGCATTATTAAACTCATTTTCTAGTTTTTTTGCACAGTTTGCACAATCTAAGTTTTTTATATCATATCTATATTTCTTCAATGTGCTCAGTTCCTTTCTTAACTATTTCATCTACATGTTCATCATCTAAGCTATAATATACTACTTTGCCTTCTTTTCTATATTTTACAAGCTTTGCTTGCTTCAAAACTCTCAATTGATGTGAAACAGCACTCTGAGTCGAATTTATTATAAAAGCTATTTCACCAACACATAGTTCTTTTTCTTTTAGGATACATATTATTTTCATACGTGTTGAATCGGCAAATACTTTAAATAGCTCTGCTAGATCTATTATTTTGTCCTCATCCATTAATTTTTTTCTTACTTGTTCTACTACATCCAACCTTATTATGTTTTGATCTTGTGTTATTTCGTTTTCCATAGATTCCTCCTTTTTCATTTGATTATTTGTTCATGTGTTAATTTTATTATATGATAAGTATTTTTAGTTGTCAATAGAAATATTTGCAATTTTAAAAATAAATTAGATTCATATTTATCATTTAATATTTATAATATAATTGCTATTAAAGAACAAAAGCGGACATTATTTACATTTTCGCTATTTATGACATTTTAAAGTCCGCGTCTTTGTTCGTCCGCGAAAAATTGTATAACAATTTTTCTGTGGAATGCTTTATATTATAGGAAGTTCAGAGAACTTTCCTATAATATAAAAAATCATAATCAAAAAATATTGACTATGATTTAATACGATTATATTATAAAATTTCATAAATAACAAAATTGTTATCAGAATATATTAAATTATATTTCTCCGAATCGGCCTTTTTTATCATCATATTTATTTTCGAATTTTTATAAACTATAACATGAGTTATTCCGTACTTTTCAAATGTGTCTCCATAGTATGATCCAAGTCCAGAAACATTTATAAAGTCTGAAAAAACACTGCATCCTTCATTAAATTCTGGTGTATATAAATCTGCTCTTGAGTCAATAAATACAGGAATTCCTTTGTACAATAAATAGCTTCCGTAGTTATATTCATTAAATAATTTTATATTATTTATATCTAAATTTTCTAAAATCCATTCAGAAGCTTGAACTGGATATGTGCTTTCATTTACATATGGCTTGTCTTTTGTCCCTTTATAAAAATGCTTACTAAGCAGAATCACTGCCAAAACAAATATAGCTATTATTAAGCTATCTACTAATTGTATTGAATCTTTTACTTTACATATTCCATATATCTCTAGCATTTGTATTATCATTCTATTTAAAATAATTGAACCAATTAAGACAAACATTGTTGATTGTCTTCTCGTACAAAACATCAAGTATGTAAGACCTGCTATCATAAACAAATCTGAGAGCCTAATTTTAGATTTAGTAAATATCATAACAGCTAAAAATATTGTCAAAGTGCATAGAATTGGTATATTCTCTGCAAGAGTTAGAGGTAAATGTTCACTAATATTGCTAATTGTAATTCCATGCATTGTTTTATAAAGATATGTGTATGGTGTATGTCCCAAAGGTGTAATTATTCCCATCAGTGCGCATATTATCATAATTACTATTAAAAACTTTACATTTGGATTTCTTTGCATTTTAATTTTATATGGATTTTCCAAATTTTCTTCTCTTTTTATTTTGATCTTTTCTGCGCATTCTTTTGTTTTTTCTAGTTTTTCTATGCAACTTGTAAGTCTATATTTATCTTTTTCCTTTGTGCTTTTTTCTAAACTTCTTATCTTTGTTTTTAGCCAAAAGATTTTATTTTTTTTATACAAGACAATATCCGAAATAACTGATATAAGATATTCTGCAATGTAAGGTAAAAAAAGTATAAATAAAAATGCCCAAACTGCAACATGTAAATTTGCGATTAATAAGGAAATTGCTATAAGCCCTAACCCATATCGCTTTTTTCTGGTGTCTAAAAATCTTTCAATCAAATAAACTGCCAAAATAAACAATATGAATGTTACAAGTTGTGCTCTTGCCGCTATATATCCTTTTAATAAAAACATTGCACCAATCGTTATCATAAAAGAAAAAACTTTGTTATTTGCAAGTTTGCTGTTTACCTTATATATACAAATTCCTAAAATACATGAAAGTATACATGTTGATAAATATATTGCTTTAAATCCTCCCAATACATATAGGCCATACATAAATAAATCGTATAACCAATGTGGATAGGTGTACTTTAAATTATCATGCCATGAAAAAGGATCTTGCATATCTATTCCAAACTCTTTAATGTGCTCCCCTATTTTTACTGTATAAAAAGTATCATTTTGTAGGCTTTTTGAAACTATTGATATTGAAAACATAATAATTAGCACTATAGATAAAATCTCAAACTGTAAATTTTTATTTTTTTTCCATTTTTTCCAAATTTTTTTTAGCATTACTCTACCATTGCATATATTAGTTTCTTCTAACATACACACCCTTTCTTATATGATATTTTTTTATGTATCAAATTATTGCTTATTTGTTGATCCAAACCCTCCAGTTCTTTCTCCTGTAGCGTTATCTCCATCTGCTACAAGAAAAGGCATGAAAATTGCTTGTCCTATTGCATCACCTTTTTTTATCTCTACATCCTGGTCTTTTATATTATAAAAAGCAAACATAATATGTCCATCGTTATCTGAATTTCCATAATAATCTTTATCTATTATTCCTACACTATTTGCTAAAATTAATCCTTTCTTTCCAGGATTAGAACTTCTATTTGCAAGCATTAAATACTCATTATCTTGCATATATGCTTTTATTCCTGTTTTTATAAGCGTTGGTTTTTGCCCAGGTACAAATTTTGGTATAACAGTATCTTCTGCTGCTTCAACATCATACCCTGCTGAATACTTTGTCTTTCTTATTGGCAAATTTATTCCTTTATCTTCAAAACCTTTTGCAATTTCAAATCCTCGTATTTTTTCCATCTCATTTTCTTCCTTTCTTTTTTATTTAACTTAAAAAGTTTATATTTTATTACTTTAATTTACCTATCAAATTTATATCAAATTCTAAAAAAAGTCAAGTAACTTTTAACATTTGACATAAATATAATATATTAGACAATAAATACTTGGAGGATTCTATGAAACAATTAAGTTTAGATAAATTACCAATAAATACCGAAGGAACAGTAATTAACTTAAAAGCAAAAAACAATTTAAGAAGAAGATTATTAGACTTAGGGTTAGTAAATGGCACAAGGTTAAAGCCAATCTTTATAAGTCCATCTGGAGACCCTAGAGCTTATGAATTTAGAGGTTCATTAATAGCTATTAGAAAAGAAGATGCAAAATTAATAGAAATAATGTTGTGAATAAAAAGTGCAATTTTTTAATATTGCACTTTTTTCACAAATATAGAACTTATCATGTAACCATCAAAATTATTTTACATATTATAGATTAGGATGGTGATTATATGGGGCTTACTTCATTTTCAACAGGTAATGCTTTATCTGGTAATAATTCTAATATATTAAAAGAAAATCCAGATTTTACCGTTGCACTTAGTGGCAATCCAAATGTGCGGAAAATCAAGTATATTCAATAATTTAACAGGAATGCATCAGCATACTGGTAATTGGACTCGGGAAAACAGTATCTAATAGTTCAGGAACCTGCAAATATTTAGACTGCAACTTTCTTTTCGTAGATATTCCAGGTACATATTCTATAATGTCAACTTCTGAAGAGGAAGAAATTGCAAGAAATTATATATGTTTTGGTAATCCCGATGCTACAGTTGTAGTGGTAGATGCAACTTCTTTAGAAAGAAACTTAAATTTGGTATTTCAGATTATGGAAATAATGCCAAATATAATTGTATGCGTTAATTTATTAGATGAAGCTAAGAAGAAGGGAATAAAAATAAATCTTTCTAAATTGCAAGAATTATTAGGGTGTCCAGTAGTAGGCACAATTGCAACTAAGAAAAAAACACTTAATAATCTTTTAAAATGTACTCAAAAGGTTTGTGTTAATAAAGACGTAAAACCTAATCTTATAAAATATTCTGATAATGTAGAAGAATCTATAAATTTACTTCTACCCATCATAAAAAAAATACCTAATATACCTGACTATTTACATAGATGGGTATGCCTAAAACTTATAGATAATGAGCCTAAAATACTTTCTTCAATAGAATCACATTTTAATATTAAATTCTCTGAATTTGAAGAATTACAGCAAAGTTTACATTCATTATTAAATTCAGGTACAGCACAATCTCCTTTTAATTTAAAAGACGATATTGTAACATCCATTGTAAACAAGTCTGCCGAGATAAATAAAGAAGTTTGTACTTATACTAAAGAAAATTATAGTAAATTTGATAGAAATATAGATAAGATCATCACATCGAAAAAATTTGGAATCCCAATAATGATTATCTTTCTCGGTTTTATATTTTATCTAACAATTTGTGGAAGTAATTATCCATCAAGCGTCCTATTTGCTTTTTTTGATTTTCTACAAGAAAAATTATTACTAGGTCTAAATTACATTCATTGTCCCACGTGGCTTAGCGATATGCTTATTTTAGGAGTATATAAAACAGTTACTTGGATAGTTTCAGTAATGCTTCCTCCAATGGCAATATTTTTTCCACTTTTTACATTTTTAGAAGATTTAGGTTTTTTACCAAGACTTAGTTTTAATGTCGATGGACTGTTTAAAAAAGCTGGAACTTCTGGGAAACAGATGATTACCATGTGTATGGGTTTTGGCTGTAATGCTGCTGGTGTTGTCGGAACAAGAATAATTGACTCACCTAGAGAAAGAATAATTGCTGCAATAACCAATAGTTTCGTTCCTTGTAATGGTAGATATCCTTTTTTAATAGCAATTGCAACAATATTTATAAGTGGCAGTTTATCAGGGTTCAATTCCTCTATAATTTCCACATTAGTTGTAATAGTTGTTATTTTGCTTGGAATAATTTTAACTTTAGTAATTTCTAGAATACTTTCAAACACAATTTTAAAAGGAACAACATCTTCATTTATTTTAGAACTTCCCCCTTATAGAAAGCCTCAAATTTTTAAAATATTAGTAAGGTCCATTTTTGATAGAACAATTTTTGTTTTAATAAGAGCTATTCAAGTTGCTGTGCCTGCAAGTATTGTTATTTGGCTGTTTGCTAATATTTCAATAGACGGAAATACCTTACTTACTTTAATTGCTAATTTCCTAGATCCTTTTGCAAAACTTATGGGACTTGATGGTTATATTCTAGTAGCCTTTATTTTCGGTATGCCTGCAAATGAGATTGTTCTTCCTATTATACTAATGTGCTATTTGGGCGCAAATTCACTTACAGATATTTCAGATTATGCATCTCTTGGAGAAATACTAAAATCCCATGGTTGGAATATAATTACGGCAATTAATGTTATGATTTTTACAGTTTTGCATTTCCCTTGTACCACAACTCTTCTTACCATAAAAAAGGAAACTGGAAGCCTAAAGTGGACTCTTTTAAGTTTTGTTCTGCCAACTATTTGTGGAATTATTATTTGCATACTAATTTCCAGTGCATACCAATTAATACATTGCTTTTAGAAATAATATTATAATATAAAAGAATATTTTTATATCCAAAAAAGGAAACTTATTGTAAGTTAAGTTTCCTTTTTATTCTAATAGTGTCCAAATTTAATAGCATTAACATTGTAATATATTTAACCTCCTAGAATTGACCCCATCGTTACAATTCCAATTATGATTGAAGCAATACCTCCAACTAAAAGATACATTGATTTTCTAGTTGATGTATTTACAAACTCTTCTTCAGATTTAGTGGTTACAATAAATGGTTTGTTTTTATCCTTAGGCTTCCCTATATGTATTTCGTTCCCTACTTTGTATGCTTCTCCAATAACATAAAGTCCTTGATTAATATCTATAGTTTTTTCTTCCATTCTAAATCCTAAAGTTTCCGCACCAAATCTATTCCAAGAAAACGAATTAAAATATCTATAATTTCTCAAATTATCTTTAGGTTCAAATCTGTCAAAAGTTTTTGGAATGTCTAATTTACAACCTGTCCCATTAATTTCTAAAACCACTGTTTCATTTGAACTTGCATCTATCAATTCAATATTTTGACTTGATTTTTCATCTGAAATTGTATTTTCGTGTTTTGTAATTTGCTCTTTTCTATTACCATTACTATCAGTATATACCTCTCTTGTCTGTGTAACCTGTAATAATTTAGAACTACAATATGCTACATTCCTACAAGAAAATGGAGTTTTTGTTTCATTTTTAGAAAATACATTCCCTTTTAATTCTACAAATTCACGGTACTCGTTGCCTAAGCCATTACTCTCCATTTGAGAAAACATATTTTTTAAATCAGATATCGTTTTTGTTTGCATAAACTTCATTTCAGTAATATTATTTTGAGTCTTAGGCCTAAAATAGAATATTGCTACTAGGCCTCCTACTACTAGGATAATAGGTAATAAAATTCCCATGCATTATTACCTCCTAATTATTATTCATTTCTTTCTTTAATCTTTCTAATTCTGTATTTATGCTATTTTCTTTATCCATTTGTTCAAATGGATCTCCCTCACTTTCTTGAACTCCAGATACCTCTGAAAATGCATCTGCTTGGGCCTCTTTCTGTGCTATTTTTTGTTCCATTTTATCCATTTTTGCAAATGCACTCTTGCTATCCATGTTTCCTAATGTTTTTGCCATTTGAGATTTTGCATCTGCCATTTGACTTCTTGCAACCAACATAGCTTGCTTGCTTCTAGCTTCTTCTAATTTTTGTTTCAATTGATCAACTTGTGATTTTATGTCATCTACTTGATGTTGCATTGAATCACACATTTCTTTATATTGTACAACCATTTTATCTTGTTTTACCTTATTTTCTAATGCTTTTTTTGCTAGTTCTTCATTACCTTGTGTTAAACATGCTTTAGCCTTGTTTTCCCATTGTTCTGATTGAGCTTCAGCATTTGCTAATTGATTTTTTACTTGATTAAGACTTCCCATTGCAGTACCCAACCCTTGAGTTGCCTTTCTTAATTGTTCTTCCATATCTATAATAATTTGTTTAACCATTTTCTCTGGATTTTCAGCTTTATCTATTAAATCGTTGATATTAGCTCTTACTAAATCACTTACTCTTTCAAATATTGACAATTTATTTTCCTCCTAACTTTTTGTTACTATTAATAAAAATAATTTGTATAGTCCATAATATTTTTTATAATTTAATTAATAGCAACAACTTTCTTATTAATAATTAAATTTTTTTATTTTATAAATTTATTTAACTTCTTTTCTTAAATACTGTCTTTAATAATAATCCTGACCCAGCTGCTGCCATTCCTAAAATTAAAATATAATCAAACATTGATGTAGTTACAAAGCTTATTCTTACACTCATTATTATTGTGGCTACTATAAACACTATTCCCAATATTATGAATATCTTTGGAATTACTGATTTTGGATTTGCAAAATACCATATAATTCCTATAAGCAATGGAATCACAACTGTTCCTGAAGACAAATTGAAACTACCTATTCTCCATATGTACCAACTATTATGTACCATTACTCTTTTACTTAGCATGAATAAACCAGCTCCTAATAAGATTATTCCAATAAAAAAATGCAATGGATCATTTTCTGAAAAACTCTGGTTAGATTTTCTTAAATCATCAAGTTCTTCTGAGACAGATTTTTCTTTTTTGCCCATATTTATAGAACCCTCCTTCCTTACATACATAAATAAACATTGATAAAAGTTTATTAATCTAATAATTTAAGTTCTACGGTTTTTGCTTTATATTTTCTTGTCTCATCATCAAGTACAAATTCCGTTAACGCCCCTTTTAATGAATCACTATTTTGTTTTAAATCAGTAGTATAATACAAATTAATCTTACCTATTTCAATTTTATTGGTAACAACTTCTTTAAATACTTCTGCCATATGTCTATCATCTTCACATATGAAAATTAATTGTGGTAAACTTTCAAATCCCGAATCCATTGTTACAAAATTATCATAGAAATCTTTATAGAAGTTCATCTTATCTATAAATTTCTTTTGCCATTCATCTTCTCTTCTTATAACTTCGAATAAAAATTGAATACATTTACCATTTTTCTTAAGTTTTACACATCCTCCACTTGTTTTAAATACTTTTCCCAATGTTTTTGCATTCAATGTAGGTTTTACTATATAAGAATCAAATGCTTTAACTTTGTTTAAATAGGCTATTATTACTTGATTTCCCGAAAGCCTTTTTTTAATCATAGCAACAGGTTTCGTATTGTCAGATTGTTTCCATTTACACTCTACCTCTTCTCTTGTATCTAGTAAATATTTTCCCATTTTTTCCAGACAGTAAACTCTATATATTCCTTTTCCTTCATCAGATGTAAAATAATATCTAGTCAAAATTTTACATTTTACCAATGAATCTAACTTATTGTTTAACTTATCTTGCGATTTTACTTCATACCCTTTACGTTCAAGCATTTGATATATTTGTCTTGATGTCATAAATTCAAATTCGTTAATTAAATTTAATATTGCAAAATGAATGTCTGTAATATGCCCTATATCTATTTTATGTACTATTTGGTTCATTGATACATATCCATCTTGACCATCAAACGTTTTTATTTCACCTTTTCTAATTGCAAATGGTGATATTTGTGCCTTGATTTGGTTATCTTCAACCATAGCTTTCCTCCTTAAAAATTAATATATCTATATAATAACATAAATTGATATTTTTTTCAATGATTTTATGTAATTCTGATTGATATTTATTGTAAAGTTCTATATTAAAAGGCAGTAATAATAAAAATTTATTCTAGTTACATAAATTTTTACTATTACTACCCTTTAGATTACTCTGCCATTTAACTACATTCCAACATTTTTCATAAATTTCTTGCCTTTTTTTATCATCTTTTTCGTATTCCATCCAGTCATATCGCTACACATCATTACAACTCCAGCAGAAATTAATGTACCTACCATAACGCCTTTAACAAATTTCATAATATACCTCCATTTTTTTTATTTATTATTTCTTATTTTTATGTTTTATATACTCTTTTTTTAAGTTATATATTTCAAAAACTGCCACTAAAATCAAAAAACATCCAAAATATCTTTTAAGTTCTGTAACATCCAAATTAACCGAAAATTTAGCTCCTATAATCGCTCCAATAATGCCTGCAGTTATTACTATAAAAGCTGTTTTCAAATCAATATTTTTATTTTTCCAATTAACAATTATAGCAGTTATAGAAGTCGGAATGAAAAATATCAAATTTGCTCCTTGCGCTGTATGTTGCTCTATATGTGCAAATGCTGTTAATAGATATATTAAAACAGTTCCTCCTCCGCATGCCTAAACTACTTACCAATCCACCTAATATTCCAAAAATAAATTCCAAATCATCTTTATGTTAGTCTAAATTCTAACATATTCCCCCCTTTTTTCAAATTTATTAAATCCATTTTTTCCTAAAAGTTATTACTTTCGAATTAATATCTATTGCTTTTAAAAAAAATTTAATAACTTCTACAGCATTTTAATTCCAATATACAAAAGGAATATAGCAAATGTAATTTTTAAAATATAATCTGGTATTTTATTCAAAAATTTCGAACCAATATATCCCCCTATAATTCCACCAATAGCCGCATAAATTCCAACTTTAAAATTTAAATATTGGTTTCTTGCATAGAAAAAACTGGTAGCTATAACCATTGGCAAAATGCATGTAATAGATGTCGCTCTTGATTTTACTTCGTCCATTTTCAAAATATAAATAAAGCTGGGAACCAATATCATTCCTCCTCCTGTAGAGAAAAGTCCTGATATTATCCCAGCTACTATTCCTATAATTATCTTCTTTACCATCGTTTACCCTACTTTTTATTTTTTAGTAGTGTAACCCTTTTTTAACTTTTTATTCATCTATCTCAAATACATCTTTTGATTCCCCACAAACTGGACAAACCCAATTTTGTGGTAATTCTTTAAATGTTGTCCCTGCTTTAATTCCTGCTCTTTCATTCCCTGTTTTTGGATTATATATATACTTGCACACACCACATACATATTTTGCATTTACATCCTCTTTTTTCACTTCAAGATTCCTATATCCTAGTGCTAATGCTGCAATTACCATAAGTAAGAAAGATAAGGCCTTCCATATTCCACTATCAAATAGTATTATCGCAAACATACCAAACGCTGCACTTATTGCATACAAAATTAAAACTGCTTGTTTTTGAGAAAACCCTTTTTGAACTAGTTTATGATGAAGATGTCCTTTATCTGCTTTAAAAATAGCTTTAAGAGACCTTCCTTTTGCAACTCTTCTAACAATAGCACATGCTACATCTAGTATAGGAAGTGCTAATACTAATATTGGAAGTGCTATTACAACTGCAGTGTAAGTTTTAGCAAAACCTAAAATTGAAACTATTGATAATATATACCCCAAAAAATTAGAACCTGTATCTCCAATAAAAGTTTTAGCTGGTGAAAAATTAAAAGGTAAAAAACCTGCTAATGCCCCTATTAATGATGTCACAATTAAAATTGCAAACACTGGTGAATTATTTAGTGCAAAAATTATAAGTAAAGAAATACATGATATAAGTGCAATACCAGAAGATAGCCCATCTAATCCATCTATTAAATTTATAGCATTTGTTATTCCCACAATCCATATCACTGTAATTACAGCAGATACATCACTACTTAATCCAAAGCCTGATAAAGCTACTATATCTATTTGATCAATTTTAACTCCAAAACATACTACAATGATTGCAGCTAAAAGTTGACCAATTAATTTTTGATATGGCTTTAATGTTTTTACATCATCTATAATTCCAGTTATTGTAATAATTACTATTCCTATAAATATTCCAATTATTTTACTAAAATATTGTTCTTCCCCAAATAAGTTAATGCTTCCTTCTATACTCATCACACATAATAAATAAATAATTGATATCAAAAATCCTGCTATTACAGCTATTCCCCCAAGCTTTGGCATTGACTTCTTTCTCATTCTTCTGTCATCTTTTGGTACATCTACTGCTCCAATTTTATTAGCTATCTTTATTGAATATGGAGTAGCTATAAGTGCTACAATAAAGGCTAATATGAAAGCTATTGCAATGTTTCCCCACATATGCTACCTCCAATTATTTCATATTTTCTTTTTCTATATTTTGTATCATTTTTATTCTTTCAGCATATCTTCCATCTTTGAATTCAGTTGCAATCCAAGCTCTAATTATTCTCACTGCCTCATTTATGTCCATATTATCTCCACTTAAAGTAATAATATTCACATTATCATCTGCTTTAGCTCTTTTTGTTTCTTCTTCGTTTTTTACATTTGCAGCTCTGATTCCTTTAAACTTATTTGCTACTATTGTCATTCCATGGCCAGATCTGCAAATTAATATTCCCCATTCGCATTCTTTTTTTGATACTGACTCAGCTACTTTTTGAGCATATATAGGATAGTCTGTTCTTTCTTCATTATATGATCCAAAATCGTTATATACTATTCCAACTTCGTCTAAGTATTTCTTTATATCTTCTTTTAATTTAAATCCCCCATGATCATTTCCTAAAGCTACCATATAATACCTCCTTAGTTTTTTTTAATATAACACAATTTAGCATATATTGCAACTTTAATTTGGGAATTGTCTTAAAAATCTATATAAATTCATCTAAACTTTTTATTTCATAACCTTGATTACGTATTTCTTGAATCATTTGAGTCATTATTTCTGCATTTGTTTTTGAAGTAGCATGTAAAAGCATTATTTCTCCATTATGTAAATTTGATGTTATTTTATTCATAGCTTCGCTACCTGAAGGTTGACTATCTTCGTTCCAATCTACATATGCAAAACTCCACATTACAGTTTTGAATCCTAAAGATTCTGTTATGCTAAGAGACCTTTCGCTAAACTCACCTTTTGGTGGCCTTAAATATTTCATTTCAACTCCAAATTTTTCATATAAAGATTGATTTAATTGCATAATTTCTTTTTTCATTTCATCGTCAGACAAATCTGGCATACTTTTGTGGTTAACAGTATGTATTTCATATTCCTTAAGTCCAGTATTAGTTAAATTTTAAGCTAATACTGAATTTAAAGTTTTAGCTTTTGCTATATGTATTTTTCAAATTTAAATTTTATAAATATATTTTTATCACTATCAAATTCTATTTTTTCTATAAGTTTTTCGTACATTTCTTTTGTTACATTTTTTAGGCTTAATACTTCTTTTGTCTGCTTTAGAATTATATTCATATCCACTTTTTCTAACTCTTCTTTTTGTTTTTTTATTTCATATTCAAGAGTCTTTATTTCACTTAAAATTCTTGTTTTCTCTTCGATTTTTTTAGAATAAAATTTTTCAAAATCTTCCTGTCTAATTATTTTATTTACTTTATCTTGATATATTTCTTCTAGCATGTTATTAAGTAATTCTAATTCTTTCATACTTGTTTTTAACTTTATTTCTAGCCTACTCAATTCTTCTTTTGCTTTTATTTTAGATTTTATAAAAATATTTTTTATTTCTTCCTTTGAATATGTAATTTTTTTTATTTCTTTTTTTAATTCCTTTTTAATCTGTTCCTCAATAAAATCTGCTCGTATTTGTTTATTATCACAATCTCCTCTATTACTATTTTTATTAGAACATATAAAATAATCAATTCTCCATTCTTTACCAGACTTCCTTTGTTCTGTTCTCGTTCTTAATGTCGCTATTCCACCACATTCCTTGCAAAATATTAGTCCTTTAAGTGGATGATTAAATTTTCTTGTTCTAACAGTATGCTTATTTCTTATCTTTTCTTGTGCCCTATTCCACATATCTATGTCTATAATTGGTTCATGCATATTTTTTACTATAATATATTCTTCTGGATTAGTGTTTCTTACTTTTGCAATTTTATGACTTACTTTTTGAAATTTTCTACCTACTACATTTCCAATATATACTTCATTTTTTAATATTTTTCCTATCTGAGTTCTATGCCACAAATATTTTCCATTTGAATTACTACTTTCTCTTTTCATAAAAGTTGGTATTTTTAAATATACAGCTGGTGCTAATATTTCTTTCTTATTTAATTCATCTGCTATCTTTTGTGGTGACATTCCTTTATTTACATACATATCAAATATTTCTTTTATAATTTCTGATGCATACTCGTCTATTATTAGATGATTTTTTATCTTTTTATCTTTTTTATAACCATATGGTGCTATGCCTCCTTGAAATTCCCCTTTTTCTATTTTTCTAAATTTCACACTTTTTATTTTATTTGAGATGTCTTGTGCATAATAATCATTGAAACTTAGTTTAAATGTTAAAAATTGAAGTCCATCTGGCCTTAAGGTATCCACATTATCTCCAATTGCAATATATCTTATAGAATTTGATGGAAAATATCTTTCTAAATAATATCCTGTATCTATATGGTCTCGTCCAAATCTTGATAAATCTTTTGTTATTATACAATCTATTTTTCCTTCTTCAATATCTTGTAACATTTTCCTAAAACCAGGTCTATTAAAATTTGTTCCAGTAAACCCATCATCTGCGTATTCTTTTATTTCTTTTAAATCATCATGTTCATTAATATAATTATCAATAATATCTCTTTGATTCTCTATACTTTCACTTTCTCGGTCATCTCCATCATCTCTTGATAACCTCATATATTTTGCAACTTTATATTGTTTTATCATTTTTACCCCTTTCCCTTTTCTTTGTCTAATAGTTTAAAAAATTCCTCTTTTAATATGTCATTACAAATTTCTTTTAAACTATTACTTCCATAAGTAATTTCTATTTTGTTATTTTGATTATACATATGCTTGCCTCCATTTTTTATTTAATACTATGAAGCAAGTCTAAAAAAAATAACTAAAGAATTATACTATTCTTTAGCTATTTTGCAAAATGATTATTTAATCTTATATATAAAAATGCCTAGGTGGCAACGTACTTAACATACGCTTAGCCTTTAGCTACCTTACCTAGGTCTTACTATAAATATTTTACCATACAAAAACTTGTATGTCAAATATTTTCATTAATATTTTATGAATTAAATTAATTTTTTATTCCTACCATTTCTTGGAAATAAACTTACTCTGAAATTTTTCTGTTTTAATTCTTTTACTAAATTCTTAACTATACTTATATCTTTATATGAATTATAAAAAGTATTAACTGTTAAATCGGCTAATTGTATTCCATAATTTGTTTTAGAATCATAATAAGTAATTTTAAAATCATCATCATAAATACAAAACTCTGTTTTCAAGTATGTTTCCAAATTGTTTAATTCACCAACTCTTATGTTTCTATTATCTATACTAATAATAAAATCTATTGGCTCATTATTTTCTTGTAAGTTTAATTCTGGCAATATGCAATCTTGAATTAAAACTTTTACTGCATAATTGAAAAATATATTAGAATCAATTATTTCTTTTTTCATGTATTTTTTATCAAATACTTTGACGCAACCATGAAAACTTTCAATATCTTGAATTTTATTAAAAATTTTTATTTTTTCATCTTCAGTCATATCATATGATTTTATTTCTGATTCTAATCTCAAATTTTTTTCTTTTTTTAGTTTAAGGTTTTCTCTTTTATATATAGCTTTTATTTTCATCTTATCTTCATCATAGCAAAAGTATCCACCTACTGCAAAATATCTTGTTTTACTATTTTTATGAATTGATCCGACTTTCATCTAAGTATACATATATTTTCATTGTGTATCACTCCATTTATAAATCTTCTAATAATTTTATTAATTCATCTTTTTTTAATGATGATTTTGGATATTCTCCTAAATATTCTAAAGCCTTTATTACTTTATTTTTTGTTACATTTATCATTTTATGCCCCTCTTTATTTTATACTATATTTCTTTTCATCTATAAAAATAAATATATTTTTAATATATCATAATTTAACAGAAATTACTACCTTTTTAACACAAAAAAATAAATTG
>CANQFW010000014.1 GCA_947599995.1 uncultured Clostridia bacterium | reverse complement strand
CTAATATTTCATCAAATATTTTTAAAATTTCATCTGAAAAATATATAGAGCCACATGGTTTATACAATTTTCCTTCTTTAATTTGTACTTCTATATTATTCATATCACCACTAAAATACTTAATTGCTCCTCTTAGTTTAACTTTTGTCTCTTCATCAATTCCAGTAATATCTAGATTTAAAACTTTTCTTTTTTTCTCTCCAAAATTTGTTATCTCTTTTGCAATAATAGTAGCACTTTCTTCATCTCTTATACTCAGTTTTCCTTTAATTAAAACAATATTCTCTTCTGTTAAGATATTACCAGCTGATAAATATACATTTTCAAAAAATATAAACTCAGCTGTACCATACAAATCTTCCACTGTTACAAAAGCCATTATTTTGTTATTTTTTGTAAATTTCTTCTTTATACTGCTTATTATTCCTGCATATATAACATCTTGTCCATCCTTAAATTTTGTATCTTTTTTTGTATTTAGTTCTATCTGATTTTCTATTTCTAGTTCTTCTTGCTCATTTGTCTGTTTACCAAGTTCTTTTAAATCCGAGCTATTGATGGTAGTTTGGCGGATTATTTGATCTTTTAATTTTTCTAATGGATGTCCAGATAAATATATTCCAAGCATTTCTTTTTCCATAGACAAAATTTCTTTTTCAGAAAATTCTTCTTGTTCATTAAAGTTATATTTTATATCCTCCATACTATTTTTTGCTTCATCTTGATGGTTACTTCCAAAGTCAAACATAGAGACCTGTCCTTCTAATGCCTTTTTCTTGCTTGCCTGTATGGTGTCTATTATTGCTTCAAAAGAGGCTAAAAGTGTTGCTCTTGTTTGATTAAATTCATCAAATACTCCTGCTTTTATTAAGCTTTCTATGCATTTTTTATTAACAGCTTCTCCTGATATTCTTTCGCAAAAAGAGGTAAAACTCTCATATCTTCCATTTTTTTGTCTTTCATTTATAATAGCCTCTACAGGAGCTACACCCACATTTTTTATGCTCCCAAGACCAAATCTAATGTCTGATCCTTCTACTGAAAATTTAAGTTGGCTAAAATTTATATCTGGCTTTAAAATTTTAATATTAAGTGCCTTACATTCTTCTATATAAATAGGCACTCTGTCTAAGTTCCCTAAATAACTATTTAGCATTGCAGCCATAAATTCTGATGGATAATAACATTTTAAATAAGCTGTTTGATAAGATACAACAGCGTAACAAGCAGCATGTGACTTATTGAAGGCATATTTTGCAAATTCTGCCATTTCATCAAATATTTTATTTGCAGATATTTCATCTATTCCGTTTCTTACACATCCAGGAACTAAAACATTTCCATTTTCATCTACCTGACCATGTATAAATATTTCTCTTTCTTTTGCCATTACATCAAGTTTTTTCTTTCCCATTGCACGACGTACTAAGTCAGCTCTTCCAAGAGAATATCCCGCTAAATCTCTTACTATTTGCATAACCTGCTCTTGGTATACCATGCACCCATAAGTTACTTTTAATATTGGTTCTAGGCTCGGATGTGTATATTCATATTTCCCGGTAAGTTTTCCTTTTACATATCTTGGAATTTGATCCATTGGGCCAGGTCTGTATAGTGAAACTCCAGCTATTAAGTCTTCTAGACTATCAGGTTTTAGCTCTTGCATAAAATTTGTCATCCCCTGAGATTCAAACTGAAATATTCCACACGATTTTCCTTCGTGCCATAGTTTATAAACATTAGGATCATTCATTTCAGTGTCAAATTGTATATCTATATTTTTCGAATCTTTTACCATCTTTTTAGTGTCTTTTATTACTGTTAAGGTTCTTAACCCTAGGAAATCCATTTTTAGAAGTCCTAGTTCTTCTAATGTTGTCATTATATATTGTGTTGCATTCTGACCATCTCTTACATATAATGGAACATAAGAATCTACCGGGTCTTTTGTAATTACTACTCCGGCAAGCATGTGTAGATGTATTTTTTGGCATTCCTTCTAGCCACATTGATATATCTAATAAATTTTTTATTTTTTTGTCATTTTCGTATAAATTTCTAAGTTCTACATTTTGTTCCATTGCTTGTTTTATTGTCATATGAACGGCATTTGGAATCATTTTTGCTATTTTATCTGTCTCCGGAAGAGGTATGTCTAATACTCTTGCTACATTTCTTATAGCATTTTTTGCAGCTAATGTTCCAAATGTTATTATTTGAGATACTCTATCATGTCCATATTTATTGCACACATAATCAATTATCTCTTGTCTTTGCTCATCACTAAAATCAACATCAAAATCTGGCATACTTACTCTTTCAGGATTTAAAAATCTTTCGAAAAGTAAATTATATTTCATAGGATCTATATCTGTAATTTCAATAGCATAAGCTAAAATCGAACCGGCACCTGAACCACGTCCGGGTCCAACCGGTATGTCATGGGTCTTAGCATAATGGATATAATCCCACACAATTAGGTAATAATCAACATATCCCATTTTGTTAATTATGCCTAGCTCATATTCTGCTCTTTTTTTGTATTCTTCGGGAATATTTTCTCCATAACGCTTTTTTAATCCTTCATCACATAGCTTTTTTAAGAAATCATAGTGAGTTTTAAATTCCTTTGGTACATCATAATTTGGTAAAATTGTATGTCCAAATTCAAAATCCAGATTACATTTTTCTGCAATTTTAACCGTATTTTCTATCGCGTCTGGGAAGGCCTTAAAATAATCTATCATCTCTTCAGGCGATTTTACATATAGCTCATCTGTTTCAAATTTCATTCTGTCCTCATCGCTCATACGTTTTCCCGTTTGAATACACAATAATATTTCATGATTATATGCATCTTCTTTTTTTAAATAATGTGCATCATTTGTTGCAACAAGGGGTAAATTTAGTTTTCTCGCAAGCTTTACTAATTTTTGATTTGCTAGCACTTGCTCAGGTATTCCGTTATTTTGAATTTCTATATAGTAATCATCTCCAAAAACCCTCTTATGCCAAAGTGCAATTTCTTCTGCTTTTTTTTCATCACCATTTAATAAGGATTGATTAACCGCACCAGCTAAACATGCACTTAAACAAATTAGACCTTCATGATATTTTTCCAATATCTCTCTATCAATCCTTGGTTTATAGTAGTATCCATCTATAAATCCAAGTGATACAAGTTTACTCAAATTTTTATAGCCTTGCATATTTTTTGCAAGTAAAATTAAATGATTATTTTTATTATCTATTCCCGGCTCTTTATTAAGTCTTCCTCTTGGTGCAATATATACTTCACATCCTATTATGGGCTTTACTCCCTGCTTTTTGCATTCTTTGTAAAAATCTATTACCCCATACATTACTCCATGATCTGTAATTGCTATTGCATCCATTCCTAGTTCTTTTGCTCTTTTTGGTAAGTCCTTTATTCTATTTGCTCCGTCTAGTAGACTGTATTCACTGTGTACATGAAGATGCACAAATTTCCCCATTTTTGGACTCCTTTCTGGAATATGGCCGAGCCTTTTTCCTATTTTTTTGCTATATTGTATATTATCATAAATTACCTTCTATTTCAATATAAAATAAAATAGAGTTTAAATTTTTCATTATAAAAAGGTATCAAAATTTTATATTGATACCTTTTTATTAATTATTTAGTTCTTTACATATTCCTCCGAAAATTAAAACTTTTATTAATTCAATTTAATTTACTGAGCAACTGCTTTATTTGTTTCTCGATTTTCAGTATTAATATGTATATCCTGATACTTTTTCATACCAGTTCCAGCTGGAATCAACTTACCAATTATAACATTTTCTTTAAGTCCAACAAGATTATCTTCTTTACCTTTAATAGCTGCTTCAGTTAAAACTCTTGTTGTCTCTTGGAATGAAGCTGCTGATAAGAAACTATCTGTTGCAAGAGAAGCTTTTGTTATTCCAAGTAAAACTCTCTTTCCTTTAGCAGGGCGAAGACCTTTATCAATTGCTTCTTGATTCTTAGTAGAAAATTCATACATATCTACAAGTGTTCCAGGATACATGTCTGTATCTGCATTATCTTCAATTCTAACTTTTTTAAGCATTTGTCTTGCAATTACTTCAATATGCTTGTCATTGATATCAACACCCTGATTTCTATATACTTTTTGAACTTCAGTTGTTAAATATTCAAATACCCCTTCTGCTCCTTTTATAGCTAGAATTTCTGATGGGTTTAATGATCCTTCAATTAATGCATCTCCGGCTTTTACCTCTTCACCATCCCTAACTTTCATTTTTGGTCCAAATGGTATTGTGTATGTCCTAGAGTCTGAATCTGATGTTACCACAACTTCTTTCTTTTTCTTTGATTCTTTAATCTTAACAATTCCATCGATTTCTGTCATAACCGCCAATCCCTTTGGCTTACGAGCTTCAAATAGTTCCTCAACTCTTGGAAGACCTTGAGTTATATCTGTACCTATGGCACCACCAGCGTGTTTTGTATTCATTGTAAGCTGTGTACCAGGTTCACCAATTGATTGAGCTGCAACAATTCCTACAGATTCACCTATTTCAACTTTCTGATGCCTTGCTAAACTCATACCATAACATTTTTGGCATACACCATGTTTTGAATGACATCCTAAAACTGATCTAACCTCTACCTGCTCAATTCCTGCCTTTGCAATATCTTCTGCAAGTTCTTCTGTTATCATTGTGTTTGTATCTACAAGAACTTCACCTGTTTGAGGATGGATAATGTCTCTTACAGGGAATCTTCCCATTAGTCTTTCTTGAATTGGTTCTATTAATTGATTTCCATCTTTTATATCATAAACTATTAATCCTTCATCTGATCCGCAATCTGATTCTCTTACTATTATCTCTTGAGCAACATCGACCAATCTTCTTGTTAAATAACCTGAATCAGCCGTTCTTAAAGCTGTATCAGCTAATCCCTTTCTAGCTTGGTGAGAAGATATAAAGTATTCTAGTGCATCTAGCCCCTCAGCGAAGCAAGATTTTATTGGTATTTCAATAACTTTACCTGTTGTTCCTGCCATAAGACCTCTCATACCTGCTGATTGTCTTAATTGGTTAATGTTACCTCTTGCTCCAGATTCAACCATTAAGTTAATAGGGTTTAGTGGTTCAAGATTTTTCTCAAGTGCTTCACCAACTTCAAGAGTCGCGTTGTTCCAAATATTAACCACCGCTTTGAATCTTTCATCCTCAGTAATTAAACCTCTTCTATATTGCTTTCTAACAGTTTCTACTTGTTCTCCTGCCTTAGCTAAAATATCTTTTTTCTCTTTAGGCACTTTAACATCTCCCATAGAGTATGTAAGACCTGATGTAGTTGAGTAATGGAATCCCTTTGCTTTTACATTATCTAAAACTGCTGCTGAATCAGAAAGTCCATGTATTTTTATACATCTATTAATTAAATCTCCTAATTTTTTCTTGTTAACCGGAAAATTAATTTCATATTCGAACATTCCATCTTCTGTAGAACGATCAACATATCCTAAGTCCTGTGGTAATCCCTCATTATAAATGATTCTACCTACTGTCGTCTCAATCTTTTTAGATTTCATTTCTCCATTTATTTTTAATGTTCTTCTAACAAATATTTTTGCATGCATTCCAACTGCACCGTTTTGATAAGCCATGATGGCTTCTTCAGGATCCTTAAAATATTTACCTTCTCCTAGTTCTCCTGCCACTTCCATTGTTAAATAGAATCCACCGAAAACCATGTCGATTGTTGGAACTGTAACTGTTTTACCATCTTGTGGTTTTAATAAGTTATTTGTAGATAGCATTAAAAATCTTGCTTCTGATTGTGCTTCTGGTGATAATGGTAAATGAATTGCCATTTGGTCACCATCAAAGTCAGCGTTGAATGCTGTACATACAAGCGGATGTAGCTTTATAGCTCTACCTTCAACTAAAACAGGTTCAAATGCTTGAATACCAAGCCTGTGTAACGTTGGAGCACGATTAAGCATTACTGGGTGGTCTTTTATAACTTCTTCTAATATTCCCCATACTTCTGGTTGTAATCTTTCTACCATACGTTTTGCATTTTTAATGTTATGAGCAATTCCTCGTCCAACTAATTCTTTCATTACAAAAGGTTTAAATAGCTCAATTGCCATTTCTTTTGGTACACCGCATTGATAAATTTTAAGCTCAGGTCCTACAACAATAACTGAACGTCCAGAATAGTCAACACGTTTTCCAAGTAAGTTTTGACGGAAACGTCCTTGTTTTCCCTTAAGCATATCTGATAGCGACTTTAATGCTCTTCCTCCAGCTCCTGTAACTGGTTTTCCACGTCTTGAATTATCTATTAATGCATCTACAGATTCTTGAAGCATTCTTTTTTCATTTCTTACTATTATTTCTGGTGCTTCCAATTCTAGAAGTCTTTTCAATCTGTTATTTCTGTTTATAACACGTCTATACAAATCGTTTAAGTCTGATGTTGCAAATCTTCCACCATCTAATTGAACCATAGGCCTTAAATCTGGTGGAATAACAGGAACCACATTCATTATCATCCATTCAGGTTTATTTCCTGAAATTCTAAATGCCTCTATAGTATCTAATCTTTTTACTATTTTAGCTTTCTTTTGCTCACTTGCGTTTTCTAATTCTTTCTTCAACATACTAGAAAGTTTTTCAAGATCAACTTCTTCAAGTAATGAGCGAAGTGCTTCCGCTCCCATTCCTGCTTTGAATGAGCCTCTGCCATATTTTTCAATAGCTTCATGGTATTCTTTCTCATTTAATATTTGACATTTTTCTAGCCCAGATGTTCCTTTGTCTGTAACTATGTATGCTGCAAAATATACTACCTTCTCCAAGTTTCTTGGTGAAATGTCAAGTATTAATGCAATTCTGCTTGGAATTCCTTTAAAATACCAGATGTGAGCAACTGGAGCAGCAAGCTCGATGTGTCCCATTCTTTCACGTCTTACTTTTGACTTTGTGACTTCAACACCACATCTATCACATACTACACCTTTATATCTAACTCTTTTATATTTACCACAATGGCATTCCCAGTCTTTAGTTGGTCCAAAAATCCTTTCACAGAATAGACCATCTCGTTCTGGTTTTAATGTTCTATAATTTATAGTCTCTGGTTTTTTTACTTCCCCTTTTGACCATTCTCTTATCTTCTCATCTGATGCAATACCTATTTTTAGCTTATTAAATGTTTCCATTTCTTCCATTATTTTGGCTTGCCCCTTTCTTATTCTTCATCAAAATCATTTTCAATGTTATCCATGGCTAAATCATTATCTGAATAAAATTCGTCTTCATCATCTTCTATTTCCTCAAAAAGCTCATCTCTATCTTCAAACTCGTCGTCTTCCAATCTTTCTTCGGCTTCTACATATTCTTCATCAGAGTCATCCTCTACATATTCGTTATCTAGTTCGTTTTCTACAACTATGTCTGATTTCTCTCCGCTTACCATTTTTTTACGCTCGTCAATATTAAAGTCTATTGCATCTTCTATATTTTCTTTTAATTCAAGCTCTTTGTCATCATCATAAAGTCTAATGTCTAATCCCAAAGATTGAAGCTCTTTAATAAGAACTTTGAAGCTTTCTGGAACTCCTGGCTCTGGAATATTTTCTCCTTTAACTATTGCTTCATATGTTTTGACTCTTCCAACTACGTCATCTGATTTTACAGTTAACATTTCTTGAAGTGTATATGCTGCACCATATGCCTCTAGCGCCCAAACTTCCATTTCTCCAAAACGTTGTCCACCAAATTGTGCTTTTCCTCCTAAAGGTTGTTGAGTAACTAATGAGTATGGACCTGTTGAACGAGCATGAATTTTGTCATCTACAAGATGGTGAAGTTTAAGCATATATTGAACACCAACAGTAACTGGTTTATCAAAAGGTTCTCCTGTTCTACCATCATATAGGATACATTTTCCGTCTTCCGATATTCCTGTTTCACGAAGCAGTTCTTCTATTTCTTCTTGATTTGCTCCATCAAATACTGGTGTTGCTATTTTCCATCCACGTTTTCTTGCTACCATTCCTAAATGAACTTCAAGGATTTGTCCTAAGTTCATACGAGATGGAACTCCAAGAGGATTTAGCAAAATATCTATTGGTGTACCGTCTGGCATAAATGGCATATCTTCTGATGGTAAAATTCTTGATACAACACCTTTGTTTCCATGTCGTCCAGCCATTTTATCACCAACTGATATTTTTCTTTTTGTTGCTATATAGCATCTAATTACTTGGTTTACTCCTGGTGCCAATTCATCAGAATTATCTCTTGTAAATACCTTAATATCTACAACCGTTCCAGCTTCACCATGTGGTACTCTAAGTGAAGTATCTCTTACTTCTCTTGATTTTTCACCAAAGATTGCACGTAATAGTCTTTCTTCAGCTGTAAGCTCCGTTTCACCTTTTGGAGTTACTTTTCCAACTAGAATATCTCCCGGTCTTACTTCTGCACCAATTCTTATAATACCATTTTCATCTAAGTCTTTTAATTGGTCATCACCAACATTTGGAATATCTCTTGTTATTTCTTCTGCTCCTAGTTTTGTATCACGACATTCACAGTCATATTCTTCTATATGTATTGATGTAAATACATCTTCTTTAACTAATCTTTCATTTAGTAATACAGCGTCCTCATAGTTGTATCCTTCCCATGTTGAAAATGCTATCAACACATTTTTTCCTAGTGCCATTTCTCCATTTTGTGTTGATGGTCCATCTGCTATTACATCACCTTTCTTAACTTTTTCTCCTTTTTTAACTATTGGTTTTTGGTTTATGCATGTTCCTCCATTAGTTCTTTTAAATTTACGAAGCTTATGTATAACTTTCTTTCCATTTGCATATTTAACTGTGATACTGTCTCCTGTAACTTTTTCAATTACACCATCATCTTCTGCTAAAACTAGAATTCCTGAGTCTTTTGCAGCTCTATATTCAATTCCTGTTCCTATCATTGGAGATTCTGTAATCATAAGTGGAACAGCTTGACGTTGCATGTTTGCTCCCATTAGAGCACGCTTTGCGTCGTCATGCTCTAGGAATGGAATCATTGCTGCAGCAATTGAAACTAATTGCTTTGGTGAAACATCAACGTATTGAACTTTTTCCTTTTCAACTTCAACTATTTCATTTTTATGTCTTACTCTTATTCTATCATGTACAAATGTACCATCTTCATTTAATGGTTCTGAAGCTTGAGCTATGTAATATTTATCTTCAAAATCTGCACTCATTTCTTCTACTATATCTGTTACCTTATGAGTTTGTGGATCTACTTTTCTATATGGTGTTTCTATAAATCCATATTCATTTATATTTGCAAATGATGAAAGTGCTGAAATTAGTCCTATGTTTGGTCCTTCTGGTGACTCTATTGGGCAAAGCCTTCCATAGTGTGTATAATGAACATCACGAACTTCAAATCCTGCTCTTTCACGAGAAAGCCCTCCTGGTCCTAATGCTGAAATTCTTCTTTTATGTGTTAATTCTGATAGTGGATTTGTTTGATCCATGAATTGTGAAAGTTGTGAACTTCCAAAGAATTCTCTAATTGATGATGTGATTGGTTTTGTGTTTATTAATGTTTGTGGTGTAACAACATCTAAATCCTGAATTGTCATTCTTTCGCGAACAACTCTTTCTAGTCTTGCTAATCCTATTCTAAATTGATTTTGCAAAAGTTCTCCAACACATCTTATTCTACGATTTGCTAAATGATCAATGTCATCTTGCGTGCCAAGTCCATGAGATAAGTTTAATAATACATTTATTGATGCAATTATATCTTCTGTTGTCACACATAAAGGAACTAATTCATCATATCTTTGCTTAATAACTTTTACTAAATCTTCTTTGGCAGTATTTTCAATTATGTTTTGAAGTACTGCATAATTTACTTCTTCTTTAAAATGAACTGAACTTAAGTCTACATCTGGTAATACTTTGTAAATATTTACTGTTCCATTTCCTATAACTCTTACTTTTCTATCATTTACTTTTAAATCTACTATATTAATTCCAGAATTTTGAATATATTCTGCTTTCTCTTCTGAAATTACTTCTCCAGCATTGACAAAAATCTCTCCTGTTTCTTTATCCATTATGTCATCAAATGCAACGAATCCAGCAATTCTTCCTGCTAGTCCTAGTTTTTTGTTGAATTTATATCTTCCAACTTTTGCTAAATCATATCTTCTATTATCAAAGAACATTCCATCGAATAAACTTCTAGCCGCATCTACTGTTGGTAATTCACCAGGTCTCAATTTTTTGTATATTTCTATTATTGCTTCATCAGATGTTTTTATTGTATCTTTGCTTATTGTTGTTTCAATTAAAGGCTCGTTTCCAAATAAATCTCTTATTTGGTCATCTGTTGATAGCCCTAATGTACGTAAAATTGTTGTAACTGGTAGCTTTCTTGTTCTATCAACACGTACATAAAATATGTCATTTCCATCTGTTTCGTATTCTATCCATGCTCCACGTAGTGGCATTACTGTTGCTGTATATGTTTTTTTACCAGTTTTTGTATCGAACTCTTCTGTATAATAGCATCCTGGTGAACGAACAAGCTGACTTACTACAACTCTCTCTGCTCCATTTATAATAAATGTTCCGCTTTCAGTCATTATTGGGAAATCCCCTAGATAAATTTCTTGCTCTTTGATTTCTCCCGTTTCACGGTTTATTAATCTTACTTTTACGTGCAATCTTGTTGAATATGTAGCATCCCTTTCTTTTGCCTCTTCTTCCGTATATTTGGTTTTGTCTTCCATATAATAATCGAAAAATTCAAGAACTAAGTTTCCAGAATAGTCTATTATTGGAGATACATTTTTTAATACTTCTCCTAGTCCTTCTTCTACAAACCAATCATATGAATCTTTTTGAACTTTGATAAGGTTTGGCATTTCAATGTAATCACCTACTTTTGAAAAGTCTTTCCTTGAAGCTTTTTCAAACTTTACTTCCTTAATTTCCAAAAAAATCACCTCTAAAAAAAATTTTGTTAACTGTAATTTCTAATTTCAGATAACTTTTAATTTAAGAATTTAAGCAGAATTAAAAAATTTAACTTAGCTCTTTTCATGTTTGTCTTAAGAGATAAGTTATATATACTTTTACATAAAAAAAGTCCTTCTTAAGAAAAATTAAAAATTATTTACTTTATAATTATTTGCTTTATTTTTTGCCGTTTCCTTTACAGCTTTTCTAATTTTAAAGTAATTTTCTACAAGTCTTAAAGATTGCCTGCTTGTTCAATTTTTAAAATTTGATTTTAATCCATCTTAATTCCTCTTTTTTTAAGTTTTAATATCTTATGAATAAATATTTTTTCGCATAATATCACGAGTTTAACTTAACATTTTTATTTTACCATAAAATGGTTAGTCACGTCAATAGAATTTTTAAAAATTTTCCAAATTTATCTTTCAATTATTCCCATTTAATTACTTATATTAAAACTGCTAGTTTAAAGAATAATATTGACTAATATAAACAGTAAAAAAATGGGCTAATAAATTCTACGAAGCATTGCTTTTAGAATTTGTAATGTTCGCATATTTCTCCTCTACGTCAAATCTATCGTTTTTAATGATGACTTTCCTATAATAGAACAAAAGCGGACATTATTAACATTTTCGCTATTTATGACATTTTAAAGTCCGCGTCTTTGTTCGTCCGCGAAAAATTGTATAACAATTTTTCTGTGGAATGCTTTATATTATAGGAAGTCCAGAGAACTTTCCTATAATATAAAAAATGGATAAGGATTTCTTTTAATTGTAAAAAATCCTTACCCACATATTAGTTTATCCCATTTTGATCAAAGAGTTCTTTTATGTAGTCTATGATCAATATTGTGGCTAGAAGGAAGGTTATAACCTCCCAATAATCCATTGTACTATATTTTGAATAATTCTCTATACCTAGGGGAATGCTATTGAGTTCGTCATCGAGATTCATATTGTCGTTTTTTTCATATTCCTCTTTTAGACTAACATACCATTTCTTATAATTTTTCTCTTTATCGTTTTTTGAACTCATCATGTTATCATCTAAGCCCATGCTTTCGAGAAAATCAATAGCTTTTTTCAGTTCTTTCTTCTTTGCATTAATTAAGCTTTCATTATTAGCTCTTTCTATCCAATGCACGCATGAATTATTGAACTGGTTCTCATTCATCTTCCGTATAGTAAAAAGTGTAAAAATATTCACCGCCACAATGCATACCATAATTACTCTGATCACCAATGCTACTTTTTTAGAAATTTTTGCTTTCCTCATGTTGTCTACCTCCATTTTTTTTGGGATTTCAAAATATTAATAATGAATTATTATACCACATTTACATAACCTTGTCAATACAATCTTTGTTTTTTTCTATTATAAATGTAAAACCCTAGATTTTATCTCTTTAGTCTTACCAGTATTCCAAAAGTTCTCGCCTAAATATCCGCAAGTACGACGCACAACTGTCAATTTGCTTTTATCCTTGTTTCCACACTGTGGGCATTCCCATTCATTGTTTTCATTTATCTTTATTTCTCCATCATACCCGCATTTATGGCAATAATCTGACTTAGTATTAAACTCTGCATATTGAATATTATCATAAATAAATTTTACCAAATCTTCTAATGCTTTTATATTATTTCTCATATTTGGTATTTCAACATATGATATAGCTCCTCCTTTAGATAATGATTGGAATTCAGATTCGAATTTCAATTTATCGAATGCATTTATTTTTTCTCGTACATCTACATGATATGAGTTTGTGTAATATCCTTTATCAGTTACGTCTTTTATTGTTCCAAATCTTTCCTTATCTATACGTGCAAATTTATAGCATAAGCTTTCTGCTGGTGTTCCATATAAAGCAAATCCAATGTTAGTCTCTTTTTTCCATCTTTCTGTTGTGTCTCTTAAATGTTTCATTACCCTTATTGCAAAATCATGTCCTTCAGGATCTGTGTGTGATACACCTTTCATAAGTTTTGTTAATTCATATATTCCTATATATCCAAGTGATATACTTGAATATCCACCATATAATAGCTTGTCTATTTTTTCACCTTGCTTAAGCCTTGCAATTGCACCATATCTCCAATGTACGGGACTTATATCAGATGTTGTTCCAAGTAATGCATAATGTCTGCACATTAAAGCTTCCTTGCATAGCTCTAGTCTTTCATCAAATTCTTTCCAGAATTTTGCTTCATCTCCATCTGCTACAATTCCTATTTGTGGTAAATTTATGCTTACTACTCCTTGATTGAATCTACCTTCGAATTTATAGTTTCCATCTTCGTCTTTCCATGGAGCTAAAAAACTTCTGCATCCCATTGGACTAAACACATTACCTTCGTAATTTTCCTTCATCTTTTTAGCAGATATATAATCTGGATACATTCTTTTAGAAGAACATTCTACAGCAAGCTTTGTTAAATAATCATATTTTCCACCCTTTAAAGCATTACATTCATCTAATACATATATTAGTTTTGGGAATGCTGGTGTTACATATACCCCTGCTTCATTTTTTATTCCTTGAATTCTTTGACGAATCACCTCTTCTATTATCATTGCATTTTCTTCTACATATTCGTCATTTTCTTCTATATGTAAAAATAGTGTTACAAAAGGAGATTGACCATTTGTTGTCATTAATGTATTTATTTGATATTGAATTGTTTGAACACCTGCACTTAGTTCTGTCTTTAGTCTTCTATCAACAATTTTTTTAATAATTGTATCATTTACAGCTGTTCCAACTTCTTGTCTTATTTCTTTTTCAAATTTTTCTCTACTTTTTCTTAAATATTTACCTAAGTGTTTTAAATCTACAGATTGTCCACCATATTGGTTACTGGCAACTGCTGCTATTATTTGCGTTGTAACTGTACAGGCAACTTGAAAACTCTTTGGACTTTCTATAAGTTTTCCATTCATAACAGTACCATTATCTAGCATATCCCCAATATTTATTAAACAGCAATTAAATATTGGCTGTATGAAATAGTCTGCATCGTGGAAATGTAATACTCCTTCTTTGTCCGCTTTCGTTATTTTTTCAGGCAATAAAAGTCTTTTTGTTAAATCTCTTGAAACTTCTCCTGCTATATAATCTCTTTGTGTTGAGGCTAAAACGGTATTTTTATTTGAATTTTCTTCTGCAAGCTCTTTATTTTCATTTCTAATTAATCCTAATATAGACTCATCTGTTGTGTTACTTTTTCTAACTAGCGCCCTTGTGTATCTATATACTATATATTTCTTTGCAAGTTCATATTTCCCTAGTTCCATTAATTTTTCTTCTATCACATCTTGGATATCTTCTACTAACATTCTTTTTTTGTCTATTTCTTCTAAATAATCCGTAATTGTTTTTATATCTTCCTTCGTTGCTTTTTCTTTTCTTCTTACTTCCTCATTTGCTTTTTGTATTGCAATAGCAACCTTTGCTCTATCATAATCTACTACTCTTCCGTCTCTTTTTATTACTTTCATTTTTATTAGCCTCCTATAAGTTTTTTTATATTTATGAACTTATTATATACTTAAAAAAATAAAAATCTGTTGCATTTGCAACAAAATTGTGATATTATTTTTTCGAAAGGCGGAAAGTCAGATGTTGTCTAATTTTGAAATTTTAAATTTTTTTAAATCGCTAGATTCCAAGTGTTTCAAGGTTTCAAAGAAACATTTTACTAGAGGCTCAACGATTACAACTTATATAGAGAAAAGAAATCAAATGTGTATATTATTAAAAGGTAATGCTGACCTAATTAGATATGATTTTAATGGAAACAAAACTATAATTGGTAACTTTACAAGTGGCGATATTTTTGGTGAGGTTTTTTATCCCACTAAAACTAACAACGAACTTTTTGTTTTAGCTAAAGAAAATTCAGAAGTTCTTTTATTTATTTATGATAATATTGTTAATAAGTGTAAGTCTAATTGTAGTATTCATAAAGACTTTTCCAGTAATCTTCAAATGCTTATTATCAACAATGTTGTCCAGCTTAACACTAAAATTGAATTACTTAGCAAACGAAACATTCGTGACAAATTACTTTCTTATTTTGACATTCTTTCGGGGAAAAAGCTTAGCAAAAGTTTTATGTTACCTTCTTCTTTGACTGATTTGGCAGATTATTTAAGTATTGATAGAAGCGCTATGATGCGTGAATTGTCACATTTAAAAAAAGAAGGCTTTATTGAGAAGAATGGGCGAAAAATTACCCTTCTTTATTAGATTCTTAAATACTAGTGTTTTTTACTATTATTGCATTTCATCCTATTCAATATTTTAAGACATTTGGTCATAGATAAAGCACTATATTTTGTAATTAAATTACTTTATTTTAAAGCCATTTTATGTTATAATGACTCAAGATATAAAAAGACGGACTAACAAATTCTACAAAGTATTGCTTTTAGAGTTTGTAACGTTCGCATATTTCTCCTCTACGTCAAGTCTATCGTTTTTAACGATAGCTTACCTAGAGTATAAAAAAGAAGGTGAACAAAAATCATGAAATCTAAACATATGATTCAAAAGAGCAAATCAAAAAATAAACACGAATTGAAAAATGAACAAAGGAGACTCAAATCCAATCAAAAAAATCAATCTCACAAACATAATGTAAAATCACGAAACGAAAATATGGATATTGAAACAGACAACGAAATAGATTCACCAAAAAAGAAAAAACATAGTTTTTTCAAACGCTTTATTCTATTTAATGTTTTGGTACTATTGATATTGTCTACCATAGTTATTACTATAAATTTAAAAATATTTCTAAAACTTTCAAGGGAAATGCTAAAAAATGAGCCATCAATTGTCCTTGATTCAGAAAAAAATATTATTGCAGAAATAGGGGCTGAGCGAATTAGAGAAAACGTTAGTATTGACCAAATCCCTGAAAATTTAAAAAATGCATATGTTTCAATTGAGGACCAAAGATACTTTAAACATCATGGTGTAGATATAAAAAGAACAGCTTCTGCAGCTTTTAATTTTATAAAAAATAAAGGCTCTGCAACATTTGGTGGAAGTACCATAACACAGCAATTAGTAAAAAATCTAACTCGGAGATGATTCTGAATCTGTTGTTCGAAAATTCAAAGAGTGGATCTATGCAATAGCTTTAGAATCAACAATGTCTAAAGATGAAATATTAGAAGCTTACTTTAACATTATTTATGTTGGTCCAAATATATATGGAGTAGAATCTGGTGCGAAATATTATTTTAACAAACACGTTTCAGATCTTTCACTTGCTGAATGTGCTTTTTTAGCAGGAATAAATAGAGCTCCAAATTCATATAATCCTTTTACAGAAAAAGATAGATCAGAAAAAATTGCAAGTAGATGCAAAACAGTTCTAAATAAAATGCTTGAACTTAAGGTTATAGACTCAGATGAATATGAGGTTGCAGTTGCAGAAGTTGAAAATGGATTACATTTTAGCAAGGGTAGCTTTGAATCTCAATCTAATGTTTATTCATATCACACAGATGCATTAATAAATGAGATAATTGAAGACTTTTCTAATAAAAATTTAATCCCTGATGAATTTGCTACAAACTACTTCGTTTTATCGAAATCTACCATATATAGTACTCAAGATAACAAAATTCAAGAAATAGTATCAAATGAGTTCTCGAAGAAAAAATACATAATAACATCATCTACAAATACTTCTGCTACTTCTCAAGCAGCAATGGTAATAATTGACCAAACAAATGGACAAGTTGTAGCATGTCAAGGAGGATTAGGTAAAAAGGAAAATTCAAGAGTATTAAATCGTGCTACTCAAAGTAAAAGGCAAACTGGTTCTGCAATAAAACCAATTGCTGTTTTAGCACCTGCTTTAGAAAAAAAACTTATAACAAATTCGAGTATGATTTCAGATGAACTAACGACTTTTGATGATGGCACAGAATCAGGCTATTCGCCTATTAACTATGATGGATATTTAGGATATATACCTTTAAGAAGAGCTGTCGAATCATCTCAAAATATACCCTTTGTTTATATTATGCAAGATCTAACGCCAAAGACCTCTATAAAATATTTAAAAAAAATGGGAATATCAACATTAGTCGATGACGATGAAAATTTAGCATTAGCTTTAGGAGGTCTTGTTGAAGGAATGACTCCATTAGAATTTGCTGCAGCATATGCGACAATTGCAAATGATGGAATATATATAGAGCCTACTTTTTATACTAATGTTGTTTCCTCAGATAACGAAATAATTTTGGAAACATCCCAAAAGAAACGAAAAGTATTTTCAAACTCTACAGCATATTTACTAAAAGAGTTACTTACTCAGCCTGTTACAGGAGCTAAAGGTACTGCAACATATTGTGCTATTCCTAATATAGAAGTTGCAGCAAAAACCGGTACAACAAACGAAAATTATGATAGATGGCTTTGTGGATTTACACCATATTATACTGCTGTTACATGGTATGGATATGACTTAAATGAAAGTATTAAATATAATGGAAAAAATCCTGCGGGTCTTATATGGTCAGAAGTTATGAAAGATATACATTCAGGTCTTTCTAAAAAAACTTTCCAAGCTCCTAATGATGTTATTTCTACAAAAATTTGTGCCAAGTCACGGAAAGGTTGCTACTAACAGTTGCAAAGATTCTTATACAGAGTACTTTGTTAAGGGGACGATTCCTGAACTATGTGATGAAAGGTAGATTGGGTAATATAAAATTACCTAATCTACCTTTCCAAAACCAATAACATTATTGGTAGTTTTTAAATACAACCCTGCCTGATATATTTCTCTTCTAGGCTCCTGTTTTTCTGAAAAATACTTATCTAATATTTTTCTTTCTTCTTTTATATCTCCACCAATTCCAAGATACTTATATCTCCAAATAACATGATTTTCATAATTTGATTTTTCATCTTGCTTTAATTCCTCATATCCGTATTCAACCTTAAACATACAGTTTTCTATTGATATTGTAATATTCGTCCATAAATCTTGGTCAGTATCTACAAAATCCTGCCTTAATCTTTTAATAGTTTCATATAATGCATCAACAAGCTTAGTATATTGTTCCTCATCAATATTAAATTTATTTGATACTTCATATACATTTACAGGTTTTTTCTTTAATAAACCTTTGGGTACATAATAAAAGTATAATTCCCCTGTTTGAACATTACCTGTTCTATCTGTAATAGAAGCATATAAAAATATTTTGTCCCATTTTTCAGGTATCATATCAAATAATCGATTTTGAATTTCTTCATACTTTTCCTTCATATTTTTTGTAGTTCTAAGCATTTCTCTTCCTTTTCTATAAGACTTTTATAGATTTAAATTTAATAAAAGGTCTCTTAAATTATATTTTTTAAGAGAAGCCTTCTTATATTTGCATTCAGTTATAAAAATTATGCTTTTTTCGTACTTTTTATAAAAGCTTATTTCTTATTTTTCTATTAAACTTTCTCCTGTCATTTCAGCAGGTTTTTCAATATTCATTAATTCTAATATTGTTGGAGCTATATCTGCAAGTTTACCTTGTTTTAATTTTATTCCTTCTCTTTCTGTTATTAAAATTAATGGCACTAAATTCGTTGTGTGCGCAGTATGTGGTTCTCCCGTTTTTAGGTCTATCATTTGTTCTGCATTTCCATGGTCTGCTGTTATAATTAAATTTCCTTTTTTAGACTTTATAGCACTTACTATTTTCCCCACACATTCATCTACTGTTTCTATAGCTTTAATAGCTGCATCAAGATTTCCTGTATGTCCTACCATATCTGGATTTGCAAAGTTTAATATTATGCAATTATATTTTTCAGAGTTTATTGCTTCTAAAACTTTTTCTGTAACTTCAGGTGCACTCATTTCTGGTTTTAAGTCATATGTTTCTACTTTTGGAGACTGCACTAAAATTCTATCTTCACCTTCGTATTGTTTTTCTTCTCCTCCATTAAAGAAGAATGTGACATGTGCGTATTTTTCTGTTTCAGCTATACGAAGTTGCTTTCCTCCCTCTTTGCATATTACCTCTCCAAGTGTATTTTTTATTGATTCTTTCTTGAATGCCACATGAACATTTGGCATTGTTTCGTCATAGCTTGTAAAACATACAAAATAAGTATTTAATTTCTTAGTTTCAAATCCGTCGAATTTAGGATCTACTATTGCCCTTGTTAATTGTCTTGCTCTATCAGGCCTAAAGTTAAAGAATATTATAGAATCTCCATCAGCAACTGTTGCCACAGGCTTATCTCCATTTGTTATTACTGTAGGCTCTACAAATTCATCAAATACTTCTTTTTGATATGAACTTTCAATTGCATTTATTGGATCAGCTTGTTTATTTCCTTCACCATTTACAATTGCATCATACGCTTTTTCTACTCTTTTCCAACGAGAATCTCTATCCATTGCATAGAATCTTCCTGAAATACTTGCTATCTTTCCAATTCCCTTTTCTTTCATTTTTTCTTCTAATGCAGTTATATAATTTTCAGCTGATGCTGGTGGTGTGTCTCTTCCATCTAAGAAACAATGCACATATACATCTTCAAAATCTCTTCTTTTTGCCATTTCTAGAAGTCCATATAAATGTCTTATATGGCTGTGAACCCCACCATCTGACACTAAACCTAGAATATGCAATTTTGAATTATTTTTTTTGCAATTTTCTATCGCATTTATAAATTCCTCATTCGAGAAAAAATTTCCATCTTCTATAGCTTTTGTTATTCTTGTTAACTCTTGGTATACTATTCTTCCAGCTCCTATATTTGTGTGCCCAACTTCTGAATTTCCCATTTGTCCTTCAGGAAGTCCAACAGCTAAACCACTTGCAGCAATTTTTGTTACTGGATGTTGTTTCGTTAGTTTATCTATATTAGGTGTATTTGCAAGTTTCACTGCATTTCCTTTCTCCTCTGAATTTTCTCCAAATCCATCTAATATCATTAACATTGTTACTTTGTTTTCCATATTTAATAGCTTTCCTTTCCAAATGATTTAAACAAAATTCTAAATATGATTTAATTTTTTCTAAATATAGTTTAAGTAAAATACTTCTATAAATATTTTGAAATTAATTTACTTAAAATATTTCATAAATTAAAGTTCATTTTAGAATTTTGCTTTTATATCTACCTATTATAATTTACAATATTAGCGAAGCTTTCAGCCTTTAAACTAGCTCCTCCAATTAAACCTCCATCTATATCGGGCATATTTAATAATTCTTTTGCATTTTCAGGCTTCATACTTCCTCCATATTGTATTATAACTCTATCAGCAACGTTTTGTCCATATATTTTGGAAATTTTTTCTCTTATTTTTTTTATTGATTCATTTGCGTCTTCTTTAGTTGCTGTCTTTCCTGTTCCTATTGCCCAGATTGGTTCATATGCTATTATTGTATTCTGAACTTGATCCTTAGTTAAGCCTTCTAAAGCTTTTTCTACTTGAGATTCTATGACATCAAAAGCTATTCCCTGCTCTCTTTGCTCTAAAGACTCTCCAACACAAACTATGGGATTTAAATTATGAGCAAACGCTGCTTTTATTTTTTTGTTCACAGTTTCATCTGTTTCCGCAAAATATGCTCTTCTTTCAGAATGACCAATTATGACATATTCTACTCCTATTGATTTTAACATTGAAGCAGAGATTTCTCCTGTATAAGCTCCCTTTTCCTCAAAATGCATATTTTGTGCTCCTATCTTTATATTTGTTCCCTGTGCTGTAAGTAGACTGTAAAATAAATCTGTATATGGTACACATAAAATTACTTCTACATCAGCATCTTTAACCAATGGTGTTAATTCTGTTATCATTGATATTGCTTCGTTTGGAAGTATATTCATTTTCCAGTTTCCTGCAATTACTTTCTTTCTCATATATAAAGTCCTCCTTTAAATAACTTTGTCTTAACTTAATTTAATTATCTAAAATATTCTTGGCCTTTTAGTATTTTCTTCTTACACAAATACTTCTACTGCTAATTGATACTTTGGTTATTCCTTATCTAATAAAGCTTCGATTCCTGGTAATTTTTTTCCTTCTAAAAATTCCAGTGATGCTCCTCCTCCTGTTGAAATATGTGTGAACTTTTCAGCTAATCCTGCTTTTTCAACAGCTGCTGCAGAATCTCCCCCGCCTATAATTTTAACTGCATCTACGTCAGCTAAAGCTTTGGCAATTGAATTTGTTCCTATCGCAAATTGTTCAAATTCAAATAGTCCAACAGGTCCATTCCAAATTAAAGTCTTTGCTTTTTTAACCTCTTCTGAATATAACTTTATTGTTTCATCTCCTATATCGAAGCCTTCCCATCCATCTGGAATTTCTGTAAATTTAACAACTTTACTTTCTGTGTTTGCATCAAATTCCTTTCCAATTCTTGTGTCAACTGGAAGCATAAATTTTACATTTTTCTCTTTTGCTTTTTCCATTAATTCTCTTGCTAAATCTAATTTATCCAGTTCACAAATTGAATTTCCAACTTCGTATCCCATTGCTTTGAAAAATGTGTAAGCCATAGCTCCACCTATCATTAATACATCTACTTTTTCTATTAGACTCTCAATAACACCTATTTTATCTGAAACTTTTCTTCCTCCTAAAATTGCCATAAATGGTCTTTCAGGGTTTGCTAAGGCGTCACCAAGAAATTTAAGTTCTTTTTCAATTAAAAATCCTGAAACTGCTGGTAAATAATGTGTTACTCCTTCTGTTGAAGCATGTGCTCTATGTGCTGTTCCAAATGCATCATTTACAAAAATTTCTCCGAACGAAGCTAATTCTTTTGCGAAACCTGGATCATTATCTGTTTCTTCTCTATGAAATCTTAGATTTTCAAGAAGCATTACCTCACCGTTTTTTAGATTTTTTACTTTATTCTTAGCATCCTCTCCAATTACATCGTTGGCCATTATAACCTGCTTTTGTAATAATTCTGATAATTCTTTAGCAACGGGTTTAAGTGAAAATTCCTTTTTTACTTCTCCCTTTGGTCTTCCTAAATGTGAACATAATATTACTTTACAATTTTGGTCTATTAAATATTTTATTGTAGGCATTGCTGCTACTATTCTTCTATTATCTGTTATATTTTGTTTTTCATCCATTGGTACGTTAAAATCACATCTTACCAATACTTTCTTTCCTTTTAAATCGATATCTTTTACTGTTTTTTTTCTCATAAAACAATTCCTCCCTTAAAATCAAAGTTAGCTATAGAATTAATGCCGATTATAGATAATTTATAAAAATGCAAACTACTATATATTGTTAAATTTTCCTTAGGCATTCTTCAATAAAGCAACTATTTATTTTATACTACAATTCTATAACAAAAAAGAATACTTTTCAAGTATTCTTTCTGATTTTTTAACATTTTATACCAATTTTAAGTTTTTGTAAGAATTTATTTTTATCATGTTCTTTATTATCCTAATTCAGCGAAATATTTAATAGTTCTAACCATTTGGCTTGTATAAGAATTTTCATTATCATACCAAGAAACAACTTGAACTTGAAATAGTCCATTGCCTAAATCTTGTACCATTGTTTGTGTTGCATCAAATAATGAACCATATGTTATTCCTACAATGTCTCCAGATACTAGTAGTTCTTCTGTATATCCAAAAGATTGATTTGATGCAGCTTTCATTGCAGCATTAATACTTTCTTTAGTTATATTTTCTCCTTTAACAACTGCTGTTAATATTGTTGTAGAACCTGTTGGAACTGGAACACGTTGAGCAGATCCTATTAATTTTCCATTTAATTCTGGTATAACTAATCCAATAGCCTTTGCAGCTCCTGTTGAATTAGGTACTATATTTATTGCTGCTGCTCTTGCTCTTCTTAAATCTGCTTTTCTATGTGGACCATCAAGTAGCATTTGATCTCCTGTATAAGCATGTATTGTTGTCATTATACCTGACTGAATTGGTGCAAAATCGTTTAAAGCTTTAGCCATTGGTGCTAGGCAGTTTGTTGTACATGATGCAGCTGAAATTATCTTATCTTCTGCTGTTAAAATATTTTCATTTACTCCGTAAACAACTGTTGGTAAATCTTTACCTGCTGGCGCAGATATAACGACTTTTTTAGCTCCTGCATCTATATGGGCACTGGCTTTATCTTTTGTTGTATAAAATCCTGTACATTCTAGTACCACATCTACTCCTATTTCACCCCATGGTAATTCTGCTGCATTTGCCTTTGCATATATTTTTATTTCCTTTCCATCAACTGTTATTGAATCTTCTCCTGCTTCTACTGTATCTGCTTTTTCATATCTTCCTTGTGCAGAATCGTATTTTAATAAATGTGCTAGCATTGAAGGGCTTGTTAAGTCATTTATTGCAACAATTTCATACCCTTCTTGGCCAAACATTTGTCTAAATGCTAGACGTCCTATTCTTCCAAAACCATTAATGGCTACTTTTACTGACATAAAAAATTCCTCCTTTAGCATACACTTTGCATGTATGTTTTGTTTTTTATTATTTACCTTTATAGGTAAATTTATTCTATAACAAACTTTAATTAATTGCAATAGTTTTTTTATAAATTATTTTCTACATCGTTACTAGAT
>CANQFW010000013.1 GCA_947599995.1 uncultured Clostridia bacterium | reverse complement strand
TAACACAGAAAATTAAACAAAATATGTACTATGGATATTATTATTACTTATAGTATAGAAATTAAAGGTAAAATATAAGGTGATATAATTTTTTTCGATATTTAGGTATTGACAAAAGGACATTTTGGGTATATTATAAATAATATAAAAAAGCGATGAAGATGCAAAGACGCTAAAGGTTACTTTTAGAGAATAAGGGTCAAAGGCTGAAAACCCTTTAAGCAAACATAGCAGTTCGAAACACATTGGAGCTAAAATTATTTAAAGAGGAAAGTTCAAAAATATAGGTATACTTTCAAGATAGGGTGGTACCGCGGATTATACATTCGTCCCTGCAGTTTTGCAGTGGGCGTTTTTTATTGTGTTAAAAGATAGTCTGCTAAAAAATAGCCATTATGAAAAGTAAAAATTGAAAGGAGAATGTTTTATGAATGAGTATAGAACTCATAACTGTGATGAAATAACCTTAGAAGACGTAGGAAAGAAGGTTAGAATAGCAGGATTTGTAGAGACAATAAGAGACTTGGGAGGAGTAGTATTTTTAGACATAAGAGATATGTATGGAATTACGCAAGTTGTAACATCCGCAGAAACTGAAGATGTTGATTTTGCATCACATATTCCAATTGAATCAACAGTTACAGTCTACGGAACAGTTAGAAAAAGAGCAGAAGAGACTATAAATCCTAAATTAAAAACAGGTTTAGTTGAAATATTTATAGAAGAAATAAAAATATTAGGAAAAAGAACAAAAAATTTACCATTTGAAGTAAATACAAAGCAAGAGATAAGAGAAGATCTAAGACTTCAATATAGATTTTTGGATCTAAGAAATGAAAGGTTAAAAAATAATTTAATATTAAGAGCAGAAGTATTACAATTTTTAAGAAGTCAAATGATAGAGCAAGGTTTTTTAGAAGTTCAAACTCCAATCCTTACATCATCTTCACCAGAAGGAGCAAGAGATTATTTAGTACCAAGTAGATTACACGCAGGAAAATTTTATGCACTACCACAGGCACCTCAACAATTTAAACAACTTTTAATGGTGTCTGGAATAGATAAATATTTCCAAATTGCACCATGTTTTAGAGATGAAGATGCAAGAGCAGATAGAGCTCCAGGTGAATTTTATCAATTAGATGTAGAAATGTCTTTTGCAACACAAGAAGATGTATTTAATGTAATCGAGCCAGTAATGTACAATACATTTAAAAAATTTTCAAATAAGAAAATCGCGAGATATCCTTTTCCGAGAATTTCATATGCAGAGTCAATGTTAAAATACGGAACAGATAAGCCAGATTTAAGAAACCCATTATTTATAATAGATTTATCGGATTTCTTCAAGAAATGTACATTTAAGCCATTTATAGATAGAACAGTAAGAGCAATAAAAGTAAAAGGGCATCTTTCAAAAGGATTCCACGAAAAAATGCTTGAATTTGCAAAGTCAATAGGAATGGGAGGACTAGGATATCTAGAAGTTCAAGAAGATTTAAGTTTCAAAGGACCAATAGATAAATTTATACCACAAGAATTGAAAAAAGATTTATTAGAATTAGCAGATCTAGAAAAAGAAGATACTATATTCTTTATAGCAGATAGCAAAGCAAGAGCAACAGATTTATCTGGTCAAATTAGAACAGAACTTGGAAAAAGATTAAATTTAATAGATGAAAACGTATTCCAATTCTGCTGGATAATAGATTTCCCAATGTTTGAGTTAGATGAACATGGAACTTTAGCATTTAGTCACAACCCTTTTTCAATGCCACAGGGAGGAATAGAAGCACTAGAAAATAAAAATCCATTAGAAATATTAGCATATCAATATGATATAGTATGTAACGGAATTGAGTTATCATCAGGAGCAGTTAGAAATCATGACATCGACATAATGCTAAAGGCATTCTCAATGGCAGGTTACACAGAAGAACAAGTAAAAACAAAATTCGGAGCATTATTTACAGCATTCCAATTTGGAGCACCACCACATGCCGGAGTTGCACCTGGAATTGATAGAATGCTAATGTTGCTTACAGAATCTGAAACAATAAGAGAGGTTATAGCATTCCCACTAAATAGTAAAGCGCAAGACTTAATGATGGGAGCACCTGGAAATGTCACAAGAGAGCAGCTTAGAGATGTTCATATAGAGGTTATGGAAAACAAATAAAAATTTTTTATAAAAAATTAGTTAAAAATATTTATGGACTGTAAGAGAAAAATCAACACAAGAAATAAGTAAAAAAATTATATTTAGGAGGGATAAAAATGACAGTAAGTAAAGAAGAGATATTACACATAGCAAACTTAGCACAATTAAGTTTAGAAGAAGATGAGGTTGAAAAATACCAAGAAAATTTACAAGACATATTAAATTTTGCAGAAGTAGTAAATAATGCACCAGTAGAAAATCTAGACGTTACAATAGGAGCAAATGAAGCAAAAAATGTATTTAGAAAAGATGAAATAAAAGTATTTGAAGATAATGAAGCATTACTTCAAAATGCAATAAATCCAGAACAAAATATGTTCAAAATACCAAAGGTAATTAATGGTTAGAGACTCAGTGTATGAAAAAAGTATTAAAGAAATGTTTGTCAATTTACTAAAATTATTAAAAAGGAGGAAAGAAGATGAATATCACAGAACTAACTGTACATGAATTACAGAATAAGTTAGCAAAAAATGAACTAACAATAACAGACATAACTAAGGCATATGTAGAAAGAATAAACGAAAAGGAAAAAGACGTAGAAGCTTTTGTAACAACGCTAACAGATGAAGCTTTAAATAAAGCTCAAGATATAGAATCAAAAGTGAATTCAGGAGAGATTAAAGGAGAGTTTGCAGGGATTCCAATAGGAATTAAGGATAATATTTGTACGAAAGGAATTAAAACAACATGTTCATCAAAAATGTTAGAGAATTTTGTTTCTCCATATGATGCAACTGTAATTGAAAAATTAAAAAGCAATAACTTAATTAATTTAGGAAAATTAAATATGGATGAATTCGCAATGGGAGGTTCAACAGAAACTTCTTATTTCAAAAAAACAAAAAATCCATGGAACCTAAAAAAAGTGCCAGGAGGTTCATCAGGAGGCTCAGCTGCAGCAGTTGCAGCAGATATGGTTCCTTGGGCTCTAGGGTCTGATACAGGGGGATCAATTAGACAGCCATCAGCTTTTTGTGGAGTTGTAGGATTAAAGCCAACATATGGTTTAGTATCTAGATATGGACTAGTCGCATTTGCTTCAAGTTTAGACCAGATTGGTCCTATAACCAAGGACGTTACAGATAGCGCTATGCTTTTAAATTTAATTACAGGACATGATGAAAAAGATACCACTTCTGTTGATATACCTAAAAAAGACTATGTAAAAGCCTTAACCGGAAATATTAAAGGTTTGAAAATTGGTGTGCCAAAAGAATTTTTTGGAGAAGGTATAAATGGAGAAGTTAAAGCTAAATTAAATGAAACTATAGAAAAATATAAAGGATTAGGAGCGGAAGTAGAAGAATTTTCATTAGATATTGCAAAATATGCACTAGCAGCTTATTATATAATTGCTTGTGCAGAAGCAAGTTCAAATTTAGGTAGATTTGATGGAATAAGATACACATACAGAACACAAGAATTTAAAAACTTAAAAGAAATTTATAAAAAATCAAGAAGTGAAGGATTTGGTGCCGAAGTAAAAAGAAGAATAATACTTGGAACTTATGTGTTATCTTCAGGATATTACGATGCATATTACAAAAAAGCTCAACAAGTTCGTACATTAGTTTCAAATGAATTTACCAAAACTTTTGAAAATTATGATGTAATAATTACACCAACATCTCCAACAGTAGCGTTTGATATTGGTTCTAAATCGGATAATCCATTAGAAATGTACTTATCAGACATTTGTACAGTTTCTGTAAACATAGCAGGACTTCCAGGAATTTCTATTCCTTGCGGTGTTGATAAAGAAGGTATGCCAATTGGAATGCAACTTATAGGCAATAAATTCCAAGAAGAAACTATTTTAAATGCAGCTTTTGCTATGGAGAGAGAAATTAAATTTAGAGAAAGTTATAAACCAAAATTTAAATAGATATAGTATTAATAATTATGCTTATATAACTATATAAAAAGTGAAAGAACGTCCACAAATTATCAATTATCAAAAAAGGAGGAAAATATGTCAAGAAATGATTACGAAGTAGTAATGGGATTAGAAGTTCATGCAGAACTTTCAACAAAGACAAAAATATTCTGTTCATGTCCAACAGAATTCGGAGGAGCTCCAAATACACACACATGTCCAATATGTATGGCTATGCCAGGAACGCTTCCTGTACTTAATGAGAAAGTGGTAGAATATGCAGTAAAAGCAGGCTTAGCTACAAATTGTCAAATATCAAGAGACAGTAAAAATGATAGAAAAAATTATTTCTATCCAGATTTACCAAAAGCATATCAAATTTCTCAATTTGATAAACCTTTATGTTTTGAAGGATATGTAGAAATTGAAACAGAAGAAGGAAAGAAAAAAATAAGATTAGAGAGAATTCATATAGAAGAAGATGCTGGGAAATTAAATCACGACGAATTTGGAGGAGGAACTTTGGTAGACTTAAATAGAGCTGGAGTTCCACTAATAGAGATAGTTTCTAAGCCAGATTTACGTAGTAGTGATGAAGTAGACAAATATTTGAAAAAATTAAAGTCAATTTTAGAATACATTGAAGTATCAGATTGTAAAATGCAAGAAGGATCTTTAAGAGCAGACGTAAATGTCTCAGTACGTAAAAAGGGTGATGAAAAACTTGGTACACGTACAGAGATGAAGAACATGAACTCTTTTAGAAGTATTACAAGAGCAATTGAATACGAAGTTACTAGACAAATAGATGTTATAGAGTCAGGTGGAAAGGTAGAGCAAGAGACATTAAGATGGGATGACGTGTCTGGAAAAACGTTTTCTATGAGAGATAAAGAAGATGCACAAGATTACAGATATTTCCCAGACCCAGATCTGGTTGCAATAAAACTTTCAGAAGAATATATTGAAAATATTAAAGAGAATTTACCTGAGCTTCCAGAAACAAGAAGAGAAAGATACTTAAATGAATATAAGATGTCAGAAAAAGACGCAAAAATCATTGTTTCTTCTAAGTTTCTATCAGATTTGTTTGAAGAGGCAACTAAAATTTGCAATAATCCAAAGTCAGTTTGTAACTGGATAATTTCAGATATTTCAAGAATTTTAAATGAAAATGAGATGGAACCAATAGAAATACCATTTACGGCTGAAAATCTAGCTGAACTTGTGACTATTATAGATAAAGGAATAATAAGCTCAAGTATTGGTAAAAAAGTTTTAGAAGAATTATTTAAAGAACCAAGAAGTCCTGAAACTATTGTAAAAGAAAAGGGATGGATTCAAATCTCTGATGAAGGAGAAATTAAGAAAGTGGTAATGGATGTTATCGCAGCAAATCCTAATTCTGTCAAAGATTATAAAGGTGGTAAGGATAAGGCTTTGGGATTTTTAGTAGGACAAGCTATGAAGCAAACTAAAGGAAAAGCTAACCCACAGATGCTAAATAAGATGTTTATTGAAGAATTAAATAAATAGTAAAAAAGCCCTGTTAGTATAACCGGGCTTTTTTACTATTCATCATCAGAATCAGATTGGCGTGAGTTTTCGGTTTCGAGAAGATATTTCTTCTCAGTACGTTTCCTCTTTTTGATTTTTGACCTATTAAGCTGCCTCTGAATTACCTCATTGTCAGACATGAGTTCATGATATCTTTTTAGGATCACTTTGTTATTTGTTTCTAATTTTTTTAGCTTTTTTTTCAAATTAGATAAGTCTTTTTTTAGACTTAATATTTCTTTTTTTTGTTTATCAATCTGTACCATACTTAATGCGCCTAAGATTGAAATAACTATTGAAAGTGCCCAGAAAAACTCATCGAACTGTAATATTCCAGTGATTTGACATAAAGATAATGCAATGCTAAATAAGAACAAAAAAAGTCGTGCCATAATAATTGGACCCCTCCTAGGTCGTTTTACGTCCATAAACAAAAATAGACGAATGGTGAATATTGTATAGAATAATTATAACAAAATAATCCATATAAGTCAATAGTTTACATAAAAAATATTGACAAAATTAGAAAAAAATTATATAATATAACTATATGATATGTGAGAGAAATGAAATTTTTAAATAAAGATATAGGGGGGAAATATGGGAAGTAGTTCAAAATCTAAAGAATTTAAAAAGAGTTTAGAATATAGAGAAAAAAATAAAAGAATAGAGGTAACAGATACAAAATCGAAACCCAGACCAAATCAAAGACCAAATCAAAGCTCAAAGCAAAGACCAAATAAAAGTCCAAATCAAAAAGCAAGAACAACATCACATGCAAAAGCCAAAAAAAAGAAAAAAAACAAGACATTAATCGTGGGAACAAGCACTATATTGGCAGCAATAGCAGGAATGTCAGCATATAGTTATTTGAATAATAATCAAGAGAAAGTAAATTATAATGATTGGTTAGAAACAGTTGGCCTAGAAGATACTGTAAAGAATACTGGAGTAAAGCCAGAAATAGTAGAAAAGCTATGTAGATTAAAAGACGAGATCTCAGAAGAAAATATAAAAAATATAAGTAATTACAGGCTGATTGAAATATATAAGGAAGCACACGATGCAGAAATAGAGGCAATACATTCAAAAATAAGATTATTTGTTGGTGATAACAAAACAATAGAGGTCTATTCATATAAAGAAGGGAAGAAAACGATAGACGTTAATGGAAAAACTATATACGAAAATGGACAAATACCAATTCAATTACTTCAGGCTATTGATGCAGCAGCGAGTATAGATAAAAAAATGGAATATGAGAATATTAATAGAGTAAACGAAATTAATATTATAAGATCATCTATAGATGAGGTAATGGATCTTATTTCCGACAGATGTTATGTTAACAAAGGAGGAAGACTTGTATGTGATGAAGCTCCTATAATTAAAGATGGTGTAATAGATGAAGAGGCACAGAAGTTTATGAAGAAAAAATATACTACGTACGTATATGATATGTATGGGGAGTTATCACCAGTTATTCTAGATGGTGTTTACAATGAAGAATATGCAGAATACGATAACCCATATATTTCTATAGATGAATATCTAGAAAATGCTATTAATTTAGAAATTGAGGAAGATGATGAATTAGATAGATAGAAATTTTTTGTTATGTATATAAGTTTAAAATAGTCTATATTAATATGTTTAAGTGTCTAATCTCTTTTGAGAGGTTATATCAAATACTTAACATTATTAATATGGACTATTTTGAAATTCGTATGAATTAGTCGAGATAATATTATAAGATGAAAAATAAATTAATTATTGAAAAATAGAAAGAAAAATAATATAATAAAAAAATAGAAAGAAGGAAAATAATGTACCTAAAAGTGTCAGATATTAGATTATTAAATATAAAAGTAATAAAAGAAGGAAATGAAATTTATAGCGGGAAATCAGAAGAAGCACCAGAAGAAATAAAAAATTTACAGTATAAAAGCATAATTTTCGAGGGAGTAGATATTATTATCGAAGTATAAAAAAATATTATACGAGGAGATTGAATATGAAGTGGACGAGAGAACAACAAAATGCAATTTATCTAAAAGATAAAAATATACTAGTAGCAGCTGCAGCAGGAAGCGGGAAAACAGCAGTTTTAGTAGAAAGAATAATAAACAAGATAGTAAATGAAAATATAGATATAGATAGACTTTTAGTAGTGACTTTCACAAATGCAGCTGCTGCAGAAATGCGTGAAAGAATATTAAAAGCTATATATGAACAGCAAGATAAAACAATTTCTCAAGAAGAGCAAGATAAATTGCAAAAACAGATAATGCTTTTAAATAGGGCTAGTATATGTACAATAGATTCATTTTGTCTAGATGTAATAAGAAATAATTTCTATGAGTTAGATATATCACCAAATTTTAAAATTGTAGATACTTCAGAAATAGAGCTTCTAAAGCAAGAAGTTATAGAAGAATTATTTGAAGAGAAATATGAGTCTAAAGACGAGAACTTTGAAAAATTAATTAAAACATATACAAGTTATAGAGACGATTTTCCACTTAAAGATCTTATTTTTAAAATTTATACATATATAGAAGCAAGTCCATTTCCAAAGGAATGGATAGAAAATCAGATAGAGAAATTTAATATAAAAGATATATCAAGGGATTTTTCAGAAACTGTATGGGGAGAACTTTTATTAAAAGAGATGAAAGAAGAGCTGATAGATGACTTAGCGAAATTAAAATCTGAATACTTAAAATTATCTGTAGATAAGGATTTAGAAAAATTTGTTAAAATTTTAAAAAAGGATATATCACAATTAGAGTTACTTTATGAAAATCTAGATTCATGGGATAAATCTTATTTATGCGCAAGATCAATAGAGTTTGATAGATGGCCAAATAATAAAATTTTATCAGAAACAAAGGAAAAGGCAAAGGAAATTAGAGATGAGATAAAGAAGAAACTAAAGAAAAAAATAGATAAAATATTTACATCCAATTCCGAGGAAGCGAATAAAGATATTTTAGACATGTATTATGTTTTATCTAATCTGAAGGATTTAATTTTAGAATTTGATGAAAAACTTTTTATGAAGAAAAAAGAAAAAAACATTTTGGATTTTAGTGACATAGAGCATTTAGCATTAAAGATTTTGGTAAAGCAAGATAACGGAAAATTAGAAAAAACTGATGTAGCAAAAATGTATACAAATAAATTTGCTGAAATAGCTATAGATGAATATCAAGATAGCAATTTAGTTCAAGAATATATTCTAACAGCAGTATCAAATGGGCATAACATTTTTATGGTAGGAGATGTAAAGCAGAGCATTTATAAATTTAGACAAGCTATGCCGGAATTATTTTTAAGTAAATATAAATGTTATAATTTAGTACCAAAAGAGGGATTAAATAGTATTAAAACTATAGATGACAACAGTGGATTAAAAATTCAATTATTTAAAAATTTTAGAAGTAGAAAAAATGTGCTAGATTTCACAAATATAATATTTCAAAATATAATGAGTGAAAATTTGGGAGATATTGATTATTGTAAAGAGGAATATCTAAATTTAGCCGCAAGTTATGGAGAAAGTAACGAAGATCTAAAAACAGAAATAGATATAATAGATGTTGCAGAGGTTTCAAAGGAAAAAAACGACTGCTATAAAGAAGATATTAAAGAAGAAGATAATGAAGACGAGGAAAAAGACGATGTAGAAAAAGTAGAAGATGTTGAACTTGAAGCAAGGTTTGTATCAAAAAAGATAAAGAATCTAATAGAAAATAAATTTCAAATTTATGATAATAAAAAACAAGCTTATCGAGATATAAAATATAAAGACATTGTAATTTTACTTCGTTCAACTAAGCTTAAGGCTCCTATATTTGAAAAACAACTTGTAAAATATGAGATACCAGTGTTTTCGGACACATCTAGCCAGTATTTAGATTCATATGAAATAAAGACCATAATGTCTTTGCTTAAGATTATAGACAACCCCATGCAAGATATTCCTTTGGTTATGGTTATGCGTTCTAGCATCGGTAAATTTACAGATAATGACTTGCTTGAAATTAGACTTCATGGAGGATATGAAGATTTTTATACATCAATGTTGAAGGCAAAGATGAATGTTAGAAATACGTTAAGTAAAAAAATAGAAGAATTTTTATATAAACTAAATAAATGGAGAAAAGAAAAAAACTACACAACTATAGATGAGCTTATTTGGAACATTTATGAAGATACAGGATTTTTAAATTATGTGGAGCTATTGCCAAATGGGCGGTTTAAGAAAAGCCAATCTTCAAATGCTATTCGAAAGGGCTAAACAATATGAATCTATTAGTTTTAAAGGGTTATTTAATTTTATAAATTTCATAGAAAAAATTTCTTCAAGTAGTGGAGATTTAGGGGCAGCAAAGTTAATAGGAGAAAATGAAGATGTCGTAAGAATAATGAGTATACACAAGAGTAAGGGATTGGAATTTCCTATTGTCTTTATATCTGGTACTGGAACAGGATTTAATTTAATGGATTTAAATAATGATATTTTACTACATCAGGATTTAGGAATAGGTGTGAAATATATTGACTATGATATGCAGATAAAATATGATACTTTAAGCAAAATGGCTTTAAAAAATAAATTGTATGAAGAAACGTTATCTGAAGAGATGAGGATTTTATATGTAGCACTTACAAGAGCCAAGGAAAAAATATTTGTTACTGGCATCTCAAAAAATTATAGTGATGAATTGGAAGAAATGAAAAATCTAATAAATATGTATAAAAAAGAAGGAGAAAAAATCAATTCAGTTCTATTAAAAAAATATAAAAAATATTTAGATTGGATATTGCTTGTTTATTTATATAATGAAAATGAGATTAAGGAATATTCTACTTTGAATATCTTTAAAAAACAAGATTTACTTGGTGTAAAAGAAGAAGAAGAAAAAGAAAAAGTTGATATACAAGCTTTAATTTCGGAGTGCTTGCAAACAGTTAATGAAAATGATGTAGAAAAAATAAGAAATATTTTAAGTTACAAATATCCTTATTTACATTCTGTAGAAATACCTACTAAAACGTCTATTACAGCAATTGTTCATAAAGATGTTTTGAAAGAAAATAAACCATTGCAAGAAATTGAAAATGAAGATTTTAAGCTTGATTTACCTAAGTTTCTTACAGGAACTGAAGAAGAAAAAATATCACCTGCCAAAAAGGGAACTTTGGTGCATTTGTGCATGAAAAACTTAGATTTTTCAAGAGATTATACTTTAGATGATGTTAAAGAACTGATTAATAGATTATGTGTTAAGAAAATTATCACTGAGAGAGAAACACAGAGCATAAATGCAATGGATATTTTTAGATTTACTAAGTCAGATGTATTTAAAGATTTAAAATTTGCTAAAGAGATTCATAAAGAAGAAGCTTTTTATATAAATGTAGAGGCGAGCATGGTTACTGATGTGAAAGCAGATGATATGATATTAGCTCAAGGAATTATTGATTTATATTATATAGACAAAAATGATAAATTGATTCTTTTAGATTATAAAACAGATTTTATAAGAGAAGGAGAAGAACAGATTTTAGAAGATAGGCATAAAGATCAGCTTTATTTATATTGCAATGCTTTGGAGAGTGCACTTAGTAGAAAGGTAGATAAAATTTTTATTTATTCAGTTGTTTTGGGGAAGACTATTGAAATAAAAAAATAAAAACTATTGCATAAATAATAAAAAAGTGATATTATTATATGTATAATATTCAAAAACGATACTTAAGGACAACATAAATAATTCAATAACTTCCAGAGAGCCTTTCATAAGCTGAAAGAAAGGTAAGTAAAAATTATTTTGGCTTAAGGCCATAAGTTATATGTAAATTGTTAAATAAATTATAACTTAATTATCACCTTAAAGTTGCAATTCTGAAATTAAATATATTATTAAACGGATTTTAATAATATAAAAATATTTAAAATTAAGATTTGTCGTAGAGTCTGCGTTAAAGACAAAGAGAGAGTAACAAAGAGTTAATTATATGTTTAAAGTAAAATATAAATTTTGTAAATAAGAAACACTTAGATTTTAATAGAGGTTACTAACTTAGGTGGTACCGCGGAAAAAGCCATTTCGTCCTAAAATTTGGATGAAATGGCTTTTTTATAGGAGGTAAAATAAAAGTTAAAAAAATTAAAAATAAAAAATAAAGGAGGAATAAAAATGTACAAAAAAGTAGAATTACCAGAAAACAGTTTTGTAAAAATGGAGCAAGAAGTTGCAAAGAGATGGGAAGAAAAGGGAATAATAAAAAAGAACTTAGATAAAAACAAAGGAAAAAAATATTTTGTTTTTTATGATGGACCACCAACAGCAAATGGAATGCCACATGTAGGTCACATTGAAACGAGAGTAATAAAAGACATAATTCCAAGATATAAAGTTATGAAAGGATACTACGTACCACGTAAGGCTGGATGGGATACTCAAGGGTTACCAGTAGAGCTTGAAATAGAAAAAAAACTTGGCATTTCTGGAAAGCAACAAATAGAAGAATATGGGGTCGAAAAGTTTGTAAAAGAATGCAAAGATAGTGTTTTCAAATATGTCGATGCATGGAGAAAAATGACGAACCAAGTTGGATATTGGGTAGACATGGATAACCCTTATGTTACATATCATAATGAATATATTGAGTCAATTTGGTGGTGCATAAAGGAACTATGGAATAAAGGATTATTATATGAAGGCCATAAAGTTATGCCATATTGTCCAAGATGTGGAACAGCTCTTTCTTCACACGAAGTTGCACAGGGATATAAAGACGTGAAAGATTTAACATGTGTTGCAAAATTTAAAGTGCTTGAAAATCAAGGATTTGATAAAGATACATATATTTTAGCATGGACGACAACACCATGGACACTTCCATCAAATTTAGCCTTATGTATAAATAAGTCATATACATATGTGTTAGTTAAATGTAATGTTGGAGAAGAAGATAGCCCAAAATATGAAAATTATATTTTAGCAAAAGATCTTATAGCTTCAGTATTAAAAGAAACACAATATGAAGTATTAAAAGAATTTAAAGGAAAGGAACTATTAGGTACCAAATATGAGCAATTAATGCCTTTTGCAAATGTAGATGGGAAAGCATTTGAAGTAATCCATGGAGATTATGTTAATTTGGAAGATGGTACAGGAATTGTACATATTGCACCAGCTTATGGTGAAGATGATAGTCTTGTGTCTAAACAAAATGGAATTACATTTGTAAATTTGGTTGATAAAACAGGAAAATTTGTAAAGGAAGTTGAGCCTTGGGCAGGAAGATTTGTAAGAGATTGTAATGAAGATATATGTAAATGGTTAGCTAAAGAAAATAAATTATTTAGAAAGGAAAAACATCAACACTCATACCCACATTGTTGGAGATGCGATACAGCACTTTTGTATTATCCTAAAGAGAGCTGGTTTGTAAAAATGACAAGTTTAAGGGACAGATTGATATCTAATAATAACAAAGTAAATTGGTACCCTGAGACAATAAAAACAGGTAGATTTGGAAAATTCTTAGAAAATGTTATAGATTGGGGGATTTCAAGAGACAGATACTGGGGAACTCCACTTCCAATATGGAAATGTGAATGTGGCCATCAAGAATGTATAGGTTCACTTTCTGAACTTAAAGAAAAAGCCGTAAATTGCCCAGATGATATCGAATTACATAAACCATATATAGATAATGTTCATCTAAAATGCTCAAAATGTGGTAAAGAAATGCAAAGGTATAAAGAAGTAATAGACGTGTGGTTTGATTCTGGTTCTATGCCATTTGCACAATTACATTATCCATTTGAGAATAAAGAAGAATTTGAAAAACAATTTCCAGCAGGATTTATTTCTGAAGCTATAGATCAAACAAGAGGATGGTTCTATACATTGACAGCTTTAGGAACAGCATTATTTGATAAAACACCATTTGAAAACTGTATAGTATTAGGACACGTTCTAGATGGAAAAGGACAAAAGATGTCTAAATCAAAGAAAAACGGAGTTGATCCATTCTTACTTTTAGATTCAGTAGGAGCAGATGCAACAAGATGGCATTTTTATACATGCTCTGCACCATGGCTTCCAACAAGATTATCTTTAGAAAATGTACAGGAAACACAAAGAGGATTTTTATCAACACTATGGAATGTGTATTCATTCTATGTTCTATATGCTGAAATTGATAAATTTAATCCATTAGAGTATTCTAATTTTAAATCTGAAAATGTAATGGATAAATGGATTATTTCTAAGTTAAATACACTAGTAAAAGATATTGATGAAAAACTTGAAAAATATGATATAACATCATCAGCAATAGAAATAGAAGAATTTACAGACAGTTTATCAAACTGGTATGTAAGAAGAAATAGAGAAAGATTTTGGTCACAAGAATTAACAGATGACAAAATAGGGGCTTATGTAACATTATATGAAGTACTTGTAAAACTTGTAAAAATTTCAGCACCTTATGTACCATTTATTACAGATGAAATTTATCAAAACCTAGTAGTGGGATTAGATTCTTCCGCACCAGAAAGTGTGCATTTATGCTCATGGCCTGAAGTAGAGGAACAAAACATAGATAGCAAATTAGAAGAAGAAATGGATTTAGCTTATAAGATAGTAAAAATTGGAAGAAGTGCTAGAAATTCTGTAAATATCAAGAATAGACAACCATTATCTGAAATGTTAATTTCAGTAAGAAGTCTTCCTGAATACTATAGCGACATTGTTAAGGAGGAATTAAATGTTAAAAAAGTAGTATTAGGTGCAGATATGAAGGATTATGTACATTTTGAAGTAAAGCCAAATCTTCCTGTACTTGGTAAAAAATATGGAAAGCTAATTCCACGTATAAAAGAAGAAATAGCAAAGCTTAATCAGATGGATTTAGCTGTAAAAGTTCAAAACGGTGGAACAGAGTATATTCAAATAGGAGATGAACAAATAGAACTATTTTCAGAAAATCTTTTAATTACAATGCAAGGAAAAGAAGGATTTGCATTTAGTGGAAGCGGAGAAATTGGTGTTGTAATAGAAACCACTATAACAGAAGAGTTAAGAGAAGAAGGAATGCTTCGAGAGGTGTTATCTAAGGTTCAAAATATGAGGAAAGATAGAGGTTTCGAAGTTTTAGATAGAATTAATTTATTTATTTATGGTAATGAATATGTTGAAAAGATTGTTAAAAAATTTGAAAATACAATAAAACATGATACTTTAACTAATAAAATTATTTATGATGAAAAAACCGAGACTGCAGAGGAAGTTTCTCTAAACGGGGAGAAAACATGGATGGATGTACAAAGGTAATTATGATAAATAAAAATTATTTGAAGGAAGTACTATATGAAAAATATAAAAGACTATAATATAGAAGAACTAAAAAAGGAGTTCACAAAAATTGGAGAAAAGTCATTCAGAGCAGAGCAGGTATTTAGATGGATATACAAAGAAAAAGTTCAAAGCTTTGATGATATGACAAACTTATCTCTAGAATTAAGAGAAAAATTAAAGAAAAACTATACTATGTGTATATATAAAATTTTGAAAAAGCAGGTAGCCTCTGATGGTACTATTAAATACCTATTTGACGTATTAGACGGAAATGCGATAGAAACAGTATTAATGAAATATCATCATGGATATAGTTTATGTGTTTCATCACAAATAGGTTGCAAAATGGGATGCAAATTTTGCGCGTCAACAGGGATAGCATTTGCAAGAAATTTAACATCAGGAGAGATTGTTGAACAGCTTTTAGCAGTAGAAAGAGATGAGAATATTAAAATATCGAATGTTGTATTTATGGGAATTGGAGAACCCTTAGATAATTACGATAATGTTGTAAATGCTATTAGAATTATAAATAATCCAAAAGGAATAAATATCGGGGCAAGGCATATAAGTGTTTCTACAAGTGGCATAGTACCAAAAATTTATCAGCTTGCAGATGAAAATATTCAATGTACACTTTCGATTTCTTTACATGCTACAACAGATGATACAAGAAGCAAAATGATGCCGGTAAATAATAGGTATAACATTGAGGAATTAATTAAAGCATGCAAGGATTACATTGCTAGAACTAATAGAAGAGTATCATTTGAATATGCTTTGGCAAAGAACAATAATGATAATCTAGATGACGCAAAAAGATTGGTAGAGCTTCTTCATGGAATGCTTGCACATGTTAATTTAATTCCAATCAATAAAATTGAAAATGGAAAATTTGATAAAAGTTCCAACGAGAATATCTTAAAATTCAGAGATTATTTAAATGCACATGGAATAATTGCAACGGTAAGAAGAGAATTAGGTTCTGATATTGATGCAGCTTGTGGACAACTTAGGCGAAAAAATTTATCAGAAGTTGAATAATTGTAGTAGTTTGGAGACAGATTAAATTTATAAAAATGATTGTTTAAATCTGTTTCCAAATTGCTATATTTTTATACTCTAGGAAAGTCATCGTTAAAAATCATAGACTTTCCGTAGAATATAAATCTTAATTTTGTTTTTTTATTAATTCTTCTAATTTCCAAAAACTCAAAATAAAGTTCATAATTTCACTAATGAAAATAGAAACAATATAACCTCTAATGCCAAACCAAGGAACAAAAAACATAATTACACTTATACTTACAAGTAAATCAACAATGTTTATAAACATGACACTTACCTGAGCGTCTAAACCTTTTAAAATGCAGTCAATTATAATGTCTAAGTACATAAAGGGAATAATAAATGAGAAAAGCTTTATATATAGACCAACTTCTGTGTCATTATAAATAAGTATACCCAATTTACTCCCAAATATAAAAAAGAATATACTAAGTATTAATGAAAATAGAAAAGACCATATGATTAACTTGTAAGAATATTTTCTTATTTTCGGATAATCATTATGTACGTAATACCTAGAAAATTCAGGAATTAGTAAGTTAGCAAAGCTGGACAAAAAGCTTGCAGGAAACATTATGATTGGCATTGCCATACCAGAAATAGTACCATACTTACTTAATGATTGACTACAGTTTAGACCGCTTTTTTCTAGACTAGAAGGAATAATAAGTTGCTTTACACTAGATAGTCCTGAACGTATATAAGATGTAAGAGCAACAGGAATGAAAATTCTAAAAATTCTAAATAGAAAATTATCTTTATTTTCATTCTTAAATTTAGTAACGTGATTTTTTATATCTAAAAAATATATAATTAAAAGATATAAAAAAGAGATTATTTCAGAAATTACATCACCCAAAATTAAAGCATAGCAAATTCCTTCTAATGTTCCAAATGGTAAATATATTTTAAGTAAGATTATAATAGCTATAATTTTAGATATTTGTTCTAAAAATTGACCAATCACAGTTTTATAAACTCTTCTTACAGCTAGAAAATATCCGAGTTATAGAAGAAGAAATAGATATTATAGGAAGAGCAATAGAAATTAAGTATACTATCACATTACTAACTTTACTATGAAAACAAACTTTGGTAATAAAATCGGCAGAAAAACAAAATGCAATGGCAGCCAAAGTTCCTATAATTAAAGAAAGCTTAATACACTTTTTAGAAGATTTTCTTATTCCAAACCCGTTTGCGAAAGCCATTTCTTCAGATACGACTCTAGTGCAAGCAATACTTATTCCAGAAGAAGCAAGAGTTATTCCAAACATATATGTTGTCATTATTAACTGAAAAACTCCTAGAGATTCTTTATCTATTTTACTTGATATATATATATTAAAAATAAGTCTGATTATTTGTAAAATAAAAGAGCTTCCTATTATTAATAAAGAATTAAATAAAAAGATCTTGAATCGTTTCAATTTATCACCTTTTAAATTATATTAATGATAAAAAGAAGCTATTCATATTTTTTGAACCAAAAAGTTTTGTCCTCATTGGAACAAATAACTATTTTATCTTCAAAGATTAATTTTAAGGTTTGAATAAATTCATCAATATTCTTATCAATTAGATGTACATATATTTTTTTTGGAACAATAGAAAGTAAAGTATTTAATGCGTAATCATTATCGGAAAAAGTAATATCTGATAGATATTTAGCATTAAAGGCTATACTTTTATCTTCAATAATATTTTTATTTTCGTCAAGCAACACAGATGTATTCTTACTGTAAACTAAATGAACAAGGTCCTTACCGGAGCTTTGAGATTGTACATACATTTTTAGCATAGAAATAAACTCTGAATATTCTCTATCAATTAAATATCGATTAACAGCATAATCAACCTTTTCTGTAAGAAGATTTAGATAGTCCTGTACTCTAAAGGGTATAAACCCATCAAGAAATATTTTATTATTATTGTATATATATGAAGAAAAAATATTATATAATAAGGTATTTTTTTTTATATAATCATCCAAATCTTGAAAATCGTCAATAAAATCTAATATTTTTGCTCTATCAATAGAATCAAAGTAAAAATATTCATGTGCAATAATAGTTTTCAGTATATCTTCTTCAAAGAGGTTTACAGTTAAGCTTGAAAGAATTTCTGACATAGTTGAAACAAATTTATCAAGTTCAAAACCTTTGTAATGCACTATTATATTATGGTAAATTTTAAATTTTAATTTTGAGTAATATACATTGTCAACTTTAATATCATCTATAGCGTTTAGTAGATAATTTATCACATTTTTATTATTTGTTTTTATACATACGGATTTCATTTATTGTCTCCTTTCTTTTAATATAAATATTATCTACTGGTTTCGCCTTAGATATACATTATAATATGCAGATGAAAAAAAAGAGTTACTAGAACTAAAATCTCAAAACTATTAGTTGGAAGATTTAAAATAATTAGAAAAAAAGAGGTTTTATCTCAAAAGATAGAACCACTTTTTTAAAACTAATTTATTCATAGAAAATATACCTAACTTATCTACATCGCTGTCTGAGAGCAGGTTGCTACTAGAAATAACCTCACCATTAAGAACAAAGTTTACACTACCAATAATTTGCCCTTTCTTAACAGGAAGTGTTAAGTTATCAATTGAAACATTTTGCTCAATATTTAAATCATTACCTTTAGTAATTAAATGACCACAATTGCTTTCAGCAATTGCTACTAAATCTGATTTGGTACCTTTTTCTATATTTACGTTTTTTATCTTATCACCACTAGAAAGTAAAGTTTTGTATTCAAAATTATTAAAACCATAATCAAGCAAGCTAGATGCATTTTTAAATCTAATTTGAGATGATGGAGCCTTCATTACAACTGCAATTAAATCCATACCATTTCTTGAAGCAGATGCAGATAAGTTATAAAGTGCAAGGGAAGTAGATCCTGTTTTAAGACCGGTACATCCGTTATAATATCGTACTAACTTATTTGTATTTACTAATTCTGATTTTCCATCTCTTAAAGTATCATTCCAAATTGTAGTGTATTTTGTTATTTCAGGATATTTATTTAATAGTTCTCTAGAAAGAATAGCAATATCATAGCTTGAAGTAACATGACCGTCTTCATCTATTCCATGGCAATTTTTAAATGTAGTGTCGTTCATACCAAGTTCTTTTGCTTTAGCATTCATCATATTTACAAAATTTTGTTCAGTTCCACCTAAGTATTCTGCCATAGCTGTTACACAATCATTTGCAGAAACGACACATATTGCTTTTAACATTTCATCTACAGAAAGTGTCTCGGTCGTATTTAACCAAATTTGAGAACCACCCATAGAGGCAGCATTTTCAGAGCACGGAATTTTTGTATCATAAGTTATTTTGCCACTTTGTATTGACTCCATGATTAAAAGTATACTCATAAGCTTAGTAACACTTGCAGGGCGCAGACTCTCATGACAATTATAGGAGTATAAAACTTGACCTGTATGTTGTTCAATTAAAATTGCAGAGCCACAATCTAAGTTTAAAGTATTGGCTGTATCATCTGATACTTGAGAAACTAGTGGTGCACTAGTGGAGGCAGTTACATCTAAGGTACTCCATATATAGGCATATGTATAAGATGATATTGGAAAAATAAAGGCTGCTGAAAATAAAATAAGAAATTTGATTTTACTTTTAAAAAAATTCATAGATTTTATCATTCCTTCCTTGAAAAAGGCTATACAAACATATATTTTAAATATTTTTTTAGTATAGCCTAAAACAGTTTTGATAATTAAATAATATTCATATAAAAGATTTTTATGCGTTGTATGTTAATAGCATTGCTATGTCTTGATAAAGAGTTTTCTTAGAAATTGAAATTTATTGCAATTTTAAAAGTGTAATATATACATTTTTTTTATCGGTGCTGCATTTTATTTTTATAGAGCTTCCGCAAATTATTTATAAATTTAAAATCATAGCTTCCATATGCTACAGCTGCATCTTTTCCTTCTGAAACATATGGAACAGAATTACTATGCGAATGTCTTTCTGTAACTTTTAATTCGGGGATTTTCAAAACAGCATTATATAGTGTGGTACTTACCTGGCAATTCCCTCCACCTAATGCTTTTACTTTTTCACCATCTTTAAATACATCAGCTTTTTGATACCCTTTACTGGAAGTAGCTTTTCCAACAGTATTACAAAATGAAAAAGTTTTACCATTTTCTACAACAGTTCCATTTAGCGATTTACATGTAATAGAAACATTATTTTGCCTTTCACTATCTTTAGTATAAATTCTAGTAGAGAATGATGCTAATTCAGTTTCTTTCGGTACATCTTTTTGAACATCAGAGTTATTTTGAAAACTTTTATCAGGTGAGGATGTATTATCAGTAGATGTATTTGCCGATTCGTTGAGTAGAGCTGTATTTTCAGCAAACGCATTTGTGTCTTCATTTTCATTTGTTCCAACTTTAGCAGTATTGTATTCTGATGTGACATTGGAATTTTTCGCAGCTTCTTCGTTTTTGGCTTGGTTGGAGTTGTATAGGTAGTAAGATATACCTACAATCCCAATTACTAAAATTATTATAAGAACGATATATTTTGTTTTCATTTTTTAAATTCATTCCTTCCGAAATTTATATTTATTAATATATGGTTCCCAAATTTTTCAAAAATAAACAAAGAAATATAAGATACAAAATGATAAAAAATAATACAATTTTGATAATTATGTAAATATAAAACTAAGAAAATAAAAAAATTATGTTTACAAAACTAAATAAAGGTGATATAATAGAAATAGTGGTTGATACACTAGAGCTGACTAAAAAAGAAAGGAGTTTAAATTTTAAAAAAATAAAAACAACATAGGAGGACAACAAAATGAGAAAAAGAACAAGCAAGAAAGTCTTAAAGGATGCCCAAATAATTATGTATCTCTTAGAAAGGGGTAGCAACCTCGAAGACATTGAAAAGCAAACAGGTCTCAGTGAAAGACAAATTAAATATTCACTTGAAAAAGTGGGGCAAGAGTCTGAGCTGAAAAAAAGAATTAAAGAAAATTATTTGGCAAATAGTCAGAAAAGTCGGTCCACGCCGTACACACAGAAAGTAAGACAAGTATCGAGAAAAGATAAAAGAAGAAAAAAACATTATCACGGAATAAATACATTGTATGGAACGCATCTGAAAGATGGTAATCTTATATTTGAAATAAAAAATAACTCTCACTGTTATTCACAGCTTATAGTTAAAGAGAATAACTTCGTATACACTAATGGAGAACATAAGCTTTCTATAGGTGATGAAGTAATCATTATAAGAAAAACAAAACGGCAAGTATTATTTTTGCATTATGAGGTTATTAGTTTAGAACCTTCAAAAAATGTGAGAGTAAAATATAATAGGAAGTTCAATGAAAATATAGGTATAGAAGATTTAAAACCGGATTTTTATTATACAGTATTTATACGCGATGCAATTCTTTATTTTAAAGCTCTTGATGATTGTTTGAAGTTAACTTAAACTCCTACCCTGTAAAGTATCAGATTTGATACCTAACAGGGTTAATTTATTTTTTTAAAATAAATTAGCAAAAACACTTGACAATTGCTAAATAAAGTTATATGATAAAAAAAGTTAGCAATCAAAAGTAAAGATTGCTAAAAATACAGACTAAAAAAGAAAGAAGGTATCTGTATGGCTGAAAAAGAAGAAATAAAAGAAGAAGTTGAAGAAAGTATCGAAATAAAAGAAAAAGATGCTCTTCAGGCAAAGCAAGTGGAACTAGATGATTTAAACGATAGATATAAAAGAATAATGGCAGAATTTGAAAATTATAAAAAAAGAAATCAAAAAGAAAAAGAAAACTTATACAATTCTGTACTTGGGGATATAATAATAGGGATGCTTCCAATAATGGATAATTTAGATGGAGCAGTATCAAGCGAATGTAAAGATGAAAAATATAAACAAGGGGTAGAATTAGTACAAAAACAATTTAAGGATTTCTTGAAAAAGAACAATGTAGAAGAAATAAAGACAGAAGGCGAATTATTTGATCCATCTTTACATGAGGCAATAAGTATGATTCAAGATCCCGAAAAACAAAGTCAAGAAATTGTACAAGAATATAGAAAAGGATACAAAATTGGAGATAAGGTTATAAGACATTCAATGGTAGTAGTAAATAACTAATATTCTATATTAAGAATAAAATTTAAAGTATAAACAAATATAAAAATATATATTAAAAAGTTTTATATAAAGAAAAACAAAGTATTTTCAATATAAATAAAAATTAGATATTAATTTTAAAAATATAAAAATTTAGGGAGGAATTTTAATTATGGGGAAAATTATAGGAATTGACTTAGGAACAACAAATTCATGTGTATCAGTTATGGAAGGGGGAGAACCAGTAGTAATTGCAAATAGCGAAGGTAATAGAACAACTCCTTCAGTAGTAGGATTCTCAAAAAATGGAGAAAGATTAGTAGGAGCAATAGCTAAACGTCAAGCAGTTAGTAACCCAGACAACACAGTAATTTCAATAAAAAGAAAAATGGGTACAAACGAAAAAGTTAATATAGAAGGAGACCAATTCTCTCCACAAGAAATTTCTGCAATGATTTTACAAAAATTAAAAGCAGACGCAGAAAGCTATTTAGGACAGCAAGTAACACAAGCTGTTATAACAGTTCCAGCATACTTTAGTGACAGTCAAAGACAAGCTACAAAAGATGCAGGAAAGATAGCAGGACTTGAAGTTCTAAGAATTATAAACGAACCAACAGCAGCAGCTTTAGCTTATGGAATGGATAAAGAACAAGATCAAAAAATAATGATATATGACTTAGGAGGAGGAACATTTGATGTTTCGATTCTAGACATTGGTGATGGAGTATTCGAGGTTTTAGCAACAAATGGTAATACCCATTTAGGTGGAGATGATTTTGATCAAAAAATTATTGACTACCTAGTAGCAGAGTTTAAAAAGTCAGAAGGAATAGATTTATCAACAGATAAAATGGCAATGCAAAGACTTAAAGAAGCAGCAGAAAAAGCCAAGATTGAGCTATCTGGAATGCAACAAGCAAATATTAACTTACCATTCATAACAGCTGATTCAACAGGTCCAAAACATATGGATATAACACTAACAAGAGCAAAATTCGAAGAATTAATCCACGACTTAGTAGAATCAACAGCAACACCAGTAAACAATGCATTAAAAGATGCAGGACTTTCAATAGGAGATATTCATAAAGTATTACTAGTTGGAGGATCAACAAGAGTACCAGCAGTTCAAGCATTAGTAAAAAGATTAACAGGAAAAGAAGCTGATAAAGGAATAAATCCAGATGAATGTGTTGCAATTGGTGCAGCAATTCAAGGTGGAGTTCTTTCAGGAGATGTAAAAGATTTAGTATTATTAGACGTAACACCACTTTCACTTGGAATTGAAACATATGGTGGAGTGTTTACAAAATTAATCGAAAGAAATACAACAATACCAACTAAAAAATCACAAGTATTCTCAACAGCAGCAGATGGACAAACATCAGTTGAAGTTCATGTTTTACAAGGAGAACGTGAAATGGCTGCTTACAACAAAACATTAGGTAGATTCCAATTAACAGGAATCCCAGCAGCACCAAGAGGAGTTCCACAAATAGAAGTAACATTCGATATAGATGCAAATGGTATAGTACACGTTTCTGCAAAAGATATGGCTACAGGGAATGAGCAAAATGTTTCAATTACAGCTTCAACGAATTTAACAGAAGAAGATATTAATAAAGCTGTTAAAGATGCTCAAGCACATGCTGAGGAAGATAAAAAGAAAAAAGAAGAAATTGAAGTTAAAAACAATGCAGAAAGTTTAATTTATAATAGTGAAAAGACTTTAGGAGAATTAGGAGACAAAATAAGTGGAGAAGAAAAATCAAAAATTGAGACTGAAATTGAATCAACTAAGAAAGCTCTAGAGTCAAATGATACTGAAAAAATCAAAGAAGCTACTGAGAAGTTAACAAAGGTATTCTATGAAATGAGCGAACAACTATACAAAAACGCAAATCCTAATGCAGGTGCAAATCCAGGTGAAAATCCAGGTGAAAAT
>CANQFW010000012.1 GCA_947599995.1 uncultured Clostridia bacterium | reverse complement strand
CCGTCTTAAACAACAAGATGAGAAAATAGAGGCCCGTCTTAAACAACAAGACGAGAAAATAGAGGCCCGTCTTAAACAACAAGACGAGAAAATAGAGGCCTGTCTTAAACAACAGAATGAGAAAATAGAAGATCTCTTTAAGCAGCAAGATAAAAAATTTGATTCTCTTAGATCTGAAATGCAAGAAGGTTTCAAGCAGCAATCTGATAAAATAAATAAACTTGAGCAAACATTAAAAGAAAATTTCGATGACATTTCCGTTATATTTAATGATACATTTCGTATTCTAAGCGAACATAAAAGTGAGATTATTAATATAAAACGATAATTTTCAAAAAACGGACTAACAATTCTACGAAACATTGCTTTTAGAATTTGTAACGTTCGCATATTTCTACTCTTCGTCAAGTCTATCTCTTTTAACGATGACTTTTCTAGAGTATAAAAAAATAATAACCTCAAGCGTATCTAATCAAGATATTACTTGAGGTTATTTTATATTATTGAAATAAAGTCTTTATTTTATTAATCAAATAATGACTTCCGCCATTTTCACTAGCATTTTCAACCATGCTCACAACCATAATAGAATCTTCTTTATTTTTATCTACGGTAAAACAATCAAACCATCCTAAAGTTTCACCTTTTTCTCCCTTGGCAGCTTTCAATTCTGCTGTTCCCGTTTTCCCTGCTATTTTCGTACCATCTATCTTCATATCATGTGCTGTACCTTCTGGACTTTCCACTACTTGAAGTAAATCTTCTTTTATTGTCTCTGCAGCTTCTTTAGAAATTGCATTTTCTACTAGATACTCTGTTTGTTTTTCTTCTTTATATTCTAAATATGGCTTTACCATATTTCCTTCATTGACAAACGCTGAATATATTGATGCCATATGGATTGGATTTACCAAGATTTCGCCTTGTCCATATCCACTATCTGCAAGAAGTGGTTCTTTTTCTATTTTTCCATTATTTGCATATTGCGACTTTGATAGGCTTAATTCAAAATCGATATTTTGATTAAATTTTAATTTGTCTAGTCCATTTGTAAAATTATCTTTTCCTATTTTCAAAGTTGCTTGTGCAAAGTAAATATTATCTGAATGTATTAATGCATTTTTTAAGTTTTTAGCTCCAGAATAGCTTGTAAGTGTTGTTACCTCATAATCTCCCCAACTTGAATCCTTTTTCCAAGAAAGTCCCGAATAATTAAAAGTATCATTTTCATTTAAAGTGTTTGTTGTAAGCCCAATGGCACCTGTCACAGGTTTAAATGTAGAACCAGGACAATAATTCTTTGTATATCTTGCAACCATAGGTAATTTTGCATCATTTGATAAATTATTCCAATCTTCATTTGAGATTCCAAGAATAAAATCATTTGCATCATATGATGGGGTGCTAACTAGTGCTAAAAGCTCCCCTGTGTATGGGTTCATTGTAACAAAAAATCCTGCATCATTTTTTAGTTCATCATATAGTTTTGTTTGAATTTTTGAATCAATTGTTAACTTAACATTTTTACCGTTTTGTGCATCTGTTTTTAAAATTGTTTCTTTTTTATTTTCATTTTCATCTTGTATATAAATTTCTAATCCATCTATTCCTTTTAACGATTCTTCAAAGCTTCTTTCTATACCTGTTTTTCCTATTAGGCTATTTTGATTATACCCTTTATTAGCATTTTTTTCTAATTCCTCAGATGTGATTTGTCCAATATACCCTGTTAAATGCGATGTAGCTTCTCCTAATGGATATACTCTAGCTTGTTCAGTTTTAATTTTTATTCCCGAAATTTGCAAAAGTTTGTCTTTTAATTCTGTGTCATCTTTTCCTACACTTTTTATTGGAACAAATACTTCATCTGTAACCCACGATGCAGACAACTTATTTTCAATTTCATCAGTATTTAAGCTTAATAAATTTGCTATTTTTTCAATGCTATCGCTTTTATTTGCCCCAAGTTTTCCTGGAACTATTCCGCACACTAGAAATCTGTCCTTGCATAGCTAAAGCGACTCCATTTCTGTCTTGAATTTCTCCTCTTTTAGCCGTATCACGCTTTACCTTTACTTTATCTGTATTATTTAAATTTGGGAAAATCATATTAGAATTCCATTCTATAAAAAATCCCTGCTTTGATTCTTTTTGTAAACTTGTCTTGTTCTCAAATGATACTTTTCCAGATGCTAAAGTCATATCTACATTGTAATCTATTTTTTCTACTTTACTACCTTGTTTCTCTTTTGAATTTATAGTAATTTGAATATTTTCTAAATCAATACTAGAGTATATTTTTTTATTTCTATCTATAAAATCCTCTTTAGACACTTTTTCTTTGCTTTGCTTGCTTATCATTTCATACATAGCTTCATAGTCTTGATTGTTTATTGCTTCAAAATACTTTTTTAATGTTTCCTCAGAATTTGTTTTTTTATTGCTTATTATAAAATATATTGTACAAACTATGGCTACAATCAATACTACAGATATGATTATAATTGGTATTCTTTTTGATTTTAACTTTTCAATCATATTTTTATTCCCCCTATTTAATTTAAAAATTTTTATTTTACTTAATATTTTTTACAATGTAAATTATATCAATATTTTTTATTTTTTTCTATAGTTTTTTTAAAATTTTGGAAAAGCATTGTAACTTACGTAAAAACTTGTTATAATGTTATTTGTTAAATAAGCCAAGTGCAAATTGCAATTTATATTTAGGAGGTAATTTTTATGACCTATGTAGACATTGAAAACCGTATCGCTATGCTTGAGCACATGCTTGAAACAAATCCATTGTTTCAGGACCAATGTAGTAAGCTATTAGATGAAATCATCCATATTACAGCAAATGGTTTCATCCATCGTTTGGGATCTAATCAACTTAGAATTTGGGTTAAAAATCAAAAAAATTCTAAATTTATAAAAGATTTTCCCCATATTGTAGCAGACTTAATAGCAAAAGAAATTATATATTCATCTATTGATTTACAGTGCAATTATTCAGATAGTGAAATTATAAAATCTTTGCAACTAATGTCAATTTCTAAATTTACAAAGTACGTTATTGATTGCTTTGTCAATTATTGTGACCCTACATTTCCATGGGCTTGTGACCACGATTTTCTTCGAAAATTTCTTTATATGAATTTTTCGATTGATACTGATTAAAAAAGTAGCTCCAACTTGTTCTTTTTCAGGTTGGAGTTACTTTTTTATTTAATTATTATACAATATTTACAAAATTTCTAAAAAAAGCTTGAAACTTTTTCCAATCTAATATAATATACTATTATAAAACTTGAAGTAAAAAAAATATATAGAAAGGAGTACATTATCAAGCGCCTGGACAAATAACTTTCTTCTTATTTGCATTTCCTTACAATAATTAGAAAAAGCATACATTTAAGAAATAATTGTCGACGAGGTCTAAAGTTATCGAAATATTCGGCGGATGCTTTAGTGGCACGACTTTTGTCATAAAATTAAGTTAAAAAATAATGGTAACATTATAACAAAAGCTTAATATAATAAGTCTACTTTCAAGTTCCAAAAATATTTTAAATAATAAAGGAGAATTATTTATGTGTGGAATTGTTGGATATATTGGTAATCAAAAAGCAAGTTCAATATTGGTAAATGGACTTTTAAAATTAGAATACAGAGGTTATGACTCTGCCGGTCTTGCGACCATCGAAAATGGAAAAATTGAAGTTTTAAAAGATAAAGGTAGAGTAAAAAATTTATATGAATTAGAAAAAAAGAATAATCTAACAGGAACTGTTGGAATCGCTCATACTAGATGGGCAACCCACGGAATGCCTTCAAAAATCAACTCACATCCTCATACAGATGAAACAAATTCTATAGCAGTAGTTCATAATGGTATTATAGAAAATTACATAGAACTAAAAAAATTTTTAGAAGAAAAAGGATATAATTTAGTTTCTGATACAGATACAGAGGTTATTCCTAACCTAATACATTATTTTTATACTAAAGAAACTGGAAATGATAAATTAAAAATATTAAGAGCAGTAAAAAATGCATGTGACAAACTAGTAGGAAGTTTTGCCTTAGAAATATTATCAAAAGATTATCCAGATAATATGATAGTTGTAAGAAAAGATAGTCCTTTAGTTATAGGAAAAGGATTTGACGAAATTTATATTGCTTCTGATATTCCTGCAATTTTAAGCTATACTAGAGATTTTTACTTATTAGATAATCTAGAATTTGCTTTTCTTTCTAGAGACTCTATTAAATTTTATAATAATAATTTAGAAAAATTCCAAAAAGAAGCTACATCTATATCTTGGAATGCAGCATCAAGTGATAAAAATGGATACGAAGACTATATGCTAAAGGAAATTTATGAACAACCAACAGCTATTAGAGAAACAATTGGCTCAAGATTAGATGGCGAAAATTGTAATTTTTATGAATTAAATTTAGATAAAAAATATTTATCTAGTGTAAATCAAATTTACATAGTAGCTTGTGGTACTGCCATGCATGCAGGGCTTAGCGTAAAACCTACTATAGAAAAACTTTGCAAAATACATACTCAAGTAGACATTGCTTCTGAATTTAGATATAAAGACCCTTTGATTGACCAAAATACACTTTGCATATTCATAAGTCAGTCTGGTGAAACCGCAGATACCATTGCAGCTCTAAAGCTTTCTAAAAAGAAAAAAGCCACAACAATTGCTGTGACAAACGTAATAGGTAGCTCAATTACACGAGAAGCAGATTATTCAATATATACTCATGCAGGACCTGAAATTGCTGTTGCTTCAACTAAGGCTTATACCTCTCAAATAGCTATGCTTACTCTTTTAGCTATTTACTTTGCAGAGACATTAGACTCAGCAAGTAAAGATATCATCCAAACACTAAAAGAGAATTTATTAGAACTTCCTTCAAAAATTGAAGAGACTCTAGAAACTATAGATCAAATTAAAGATATCTCAAAAACTATGTTTAAAGAAAAAGATGTATTTTATTTAGGTAGAGGTATCGATTATGCTACAGCAGAGGAAGCTTGCTTAAAATTAAAAGAAATTTCGTACATTCATTCTGAAACATATGCTGCGGGCGAATTAAAACATGGTACAATTGCACTTATAGAAGAAGGAATTAATGTAATAGGTATAATTACAGATTCCAATTTAGTTAAAAAGACTGTAAGCAATATAGAAGAAATTATTACAAGAGGTGCTAAAACTACTATTGTCGTTAGTACTACTGTTTCTAGCATGATTGATAAATCTATTTTTGATAATATTATAGTAGTACCAGATACTTCCATATTCCTTTCTTCTATAGTTACTGTAGTTCCACTTCAACTTTTAGCTTACTACATTTCTAAAGAAAAAGGATTAGATGTTGATAAACCAAGAAATCTAGCTAAATCTGTTACTGTTGAATAGTACAAAATAATATTAATTAAAAAGGCGTTTATAGAAATTATATTAATTTTTATAAACGCTTTTTTAGTAGACTTTTTAAAATTAAGTATGACTGGTACTATTGACTTTCTTTGATTTTTGAGGTATCATATAGTTTGTAAAATTGTACAAAAATATTCTTTAGCAATATATTTATATAGATTTTACAAACAAAACTATTAAGAAATGAGGAAAAATACAAAATGATATGTTCGATATGCAAAAAAAATCCAGCTGTAATATTTTCTAGTAAACTAGAAAACAATAAAAGAGAAATGGAAGGATTGTGTATTGACTGTGCAAAAAAGCAAGGAATTAACACAGATGAAATTTTATCAGCTCAAAATAAAGCATTTATGCAAAGTCAAGCACAAGATATAAATAAAGGGTTAGAAGATCTCTTTAAGGGATTGACAGAAAATCTAAGTGATTTAGGTAATTTAGAAAACTTAGAAGGTATTAATCTTGAAGAAACTTCTATCAATTCTCAGGATGATGATTCAGAAGAGCAAGAATTTAACGATAATCCTCCAAAAATTTTGGCAGGTGCTATTCCCTTAGGTTCAATTTTTGGAAATTTTAATAATATGTTTTCTAAAAACTCTCAATCACAAACTTCAAATAATTCTGGTAACAACAATGTAAAAAAGAAAATAAAACCTGAGAAGAAAAAAAATAAAAAGAAGAAATTTCTAGACTCATTTGGAACAAATCTTACATCTAAAGCTCAAAATAATGAAATTGATTTAGTTGTAGGACGTGAGAAAGAGTTAGAAAGAGTGATTCAAATCTTAAATAGACGTTCTAAAAACAACCCTTGCCTAATTGGTGAACCTGGTGTGGGAAAAACAGCAATTGCCCAAGGCTTAGCTTTAAGAATTGCAAAAGGAGATGTGCCTTCTAAACTTTTAGATAAAGAAGTTTATTTATTAGACATGACTTCAGTTGTAGCTGGTACTCAATTTAGAGGTCAATTTGAAGCAAGAATGAAAGGCATTATTGGTGAATGTGTAAATTATGGAAATATTATTTTAGTAATTGACGAAATTCATAGCATTATAGGCGCCGGTGCTGGTGGTGATAGTGATAGCTCAATGAATGCAGCAAACATTTTAAAACCTGCACTAGCAGATGGAAAAATTCAATTAATTGGTACAACAACAATCAGAGAATATCGTAAATATATAGAAAAAGATACCGCTCTTGAACGAAGATTTCAGCAAGTAATGGTTGAAGAGCCTACAATAGATGATTCTGTAGGAATATTAGATGGTATAAAAAAATATTATGAAGACTACCATAAAGTTAAAATTTCTACAGATGTAATAAAGCAAACTGTTATAATGTCTGAAAAATACATTCACGATAGATTTCTTCCTGATAAAGCAATAGATATTTTAGACGAAGCCTGTTCTAGAATCAACTTAAATAATAAAGACCTATATAAACTAGAGGTTCTAAATAAAAAATTAAAAGACATTCAGTCACAAAAGGAGGAAGCAGCTGTAGCAGACTCTACTGAAGACTATCAAAAAGCTGCTAACTTAAAAATGGAAGAATGTAAAGTTCTAGAAGAAATTAACCAGATCAAGTCAACAATGAAAATAAGTGAACTTACTATTCAAGATATTGCAAATGTAATTGAAAGTTGGACAAAAATTCCTGTAAAGAAAATTACAGAAAAAGAAACTCAAAAACTTTTAAACCTTGAAAATAATCTTCATAAAAGAATTATTGGTCAAGAAGAAGCTGTAAATGCTGTTTCTAGAGTTATTAGAAGAAACCGAGCAGGTCTTAAAAGCACAAAACGTCCACCATCTTTTATATTCGTTGGACCAACTGGTGTTGGAAAAACCGAGCTTGCAAAAAGTCTAGCATTTGAAATGTTTGGTTCAGAAGATTCTATTATAAGAATAGATATGTCAGAATATATGGAAAGTAACTCAACTGCGAAATTAATTGGTGCACCCCCAGGATATGTTGGTTACGATGATGCAGGTCAACTTACAGATAAAGTAAAACGTAAACCATACTCTATTATTCTTTTAGATGAAATAGAAAAAGCTCATCCTGATGTTTTTAATCTATTACTTCAGGTTTTAGATGATGGTAGGCTTACAGATTCTCAAGGAAATACTGTTAGTTTCCAAAACACCATAATAATAATGACATCAAATGCTGGTTCAAATCTAAATAACAATTCAATTGGATTCGGTGGAGAATCTATAAATAAAGGAAAAATTGAAGATAGATTAAAAGAAGTCTTCAGACCAGAATTTTTAAATAGAATCGATGAAATAGTTGTTTTTGAACCTTTAAATAAGGAACAATTACTACAAATAGTAGATTTAATGCTAGAAGATACAAAAAATGCTTTAGCTGATAGGAATTTATCTTTAGACATATCTTCAGATGCAAAAAAATATTTATTAGAAAAAGGAACAAATTTAAAATTTGGAGCAAGACCTCTTCGTAGAGCAATTGGAAGATATTTAGAAGATGAAATATCTGAAAAAATACTAAAAGGTGATATAAAAAATGGACAAAAGATTGTAGTTACAGTTTCTGATGAACAAACTTTAAACATAACTGTTTAATATATAATAGGAGGATGTTATGCCAAAAAATTTACCAAATTATTTAACAATACTTAGAATTATATTTATTCCAATTATATTTTCTCTAATTCTTAAAGATAATTATTTAATTGCTTTTATTGTTTTTACACTATCTTCTTTTACAGATATTGCGGATGGTATAATTGCAAGAAAATTTAATTTGATTACTGATTGGGGAAAACTTATGGATCCACTTGCAGACAAACTTACTCAAATTAGTACTTTGTCTGCCCTATCCATAAGGGAAATAATACCATTTTGGATATTAATTGTTTTGACAATAAAAGAAATATCTATGATTTGTGGTGCCTTCTTCCTTTATAAAAAAGAGATTGTTACAGTACATAGTAAATGGTATGGAAAGGCAGCTACTGTAATATTATATATTGCAATTGTACTTTCTTTATTTTCTATAAAATTTACTTTTTTAGCTAAATTTAATATATATATTTATTATTTAGCCTTAGGTGTGACTGTTTTTGCAGGAGTTATGTATGCTAAAAAGTTTTTAATAAGAAGTACATCTAAAGAACAAAAGCGGACATTATTAACATTTTCGCTATTTATGACATTTTAAAGTCCGTGTCTTTGTTCGTCCGCGAAAAATTGTATAACAATTTTTCTGTGGAATGCTTTATATTATAGGAAGTTCAGAAAACTTTCCTATAATATAAAAAAAGTTGAAATTAATGTTATTAATGATAACTTAATTTCAACTTTTTTTATTGTAGAAATTTTAACTACTCAAAATCTTCTAACAACTTATTTAAATTTTCAGCTCCATACACATCTATACCATTTTCTAGATCATGTATATCTTCTTCTTCTAAATATTTTATATAGATATTAGTTTCTTTATACAATATATTATTTCCATAATCATCTATATAATAAACATTTATATAGTTATCTACACTTTTTACAATATAATGTATATCATTATTTTGATACATACTACTTGCTTCTTCTAGCTCCTTTTGGTATTCTTCATAATCTTCCCATTCAGATATACAGTCATCATCTACTAACTCTTCTGATATTTGTTCATTTTCTATAATTTCTTCCTTATTTTCTAAACTTTTATTGTCTTCATTTTTTTCTTTATTCACATAAATTAATGTAATCCCTACACTTAAAAGTATTAATATCCCTGTTGAAATTAAAATCTTTTTCCACATAATATCCCCTCTTTTTATTGTATTATTTACTTTTTTTTGTAAATTATTCATTAAATTGTTTTAATGTTTTTATTAACTTTTACTCTACCTTTCCATCCAACAAAAATACTAATCTCCCCATCACAATCTGTCCTATAAATTTTTGTTCCTAACTTTTCTAATCTTTCTAACACATCTACATTTGGATGTCCATATTTATTTTCCTTTCCTACTCCAATCAAAGCAAATTTAGGCTTTACCATATTTATAAATTCTTCCGTAGAAGATGACTTTGAACCATGATGTGCAACTTTTAATACAGTACTTTGAATTTTTCTTGAATTTTTGTATTCATTCAAAATAGCTTCTTCTGCTATTTTTTCTATATCTCCTGTAAAGAGCATTGAAAAGTTTTTATAATTTAGTTTTAAAACAAGTGAATTATTATTTAAAACATTTTCTGAAATCATACCTGTTTTATATGGCCACAAAACAGAAAAATATAAATTCTTTTCAATATTTATATTGTCTCCTTTATTAGCTACAATTACATTAATTTTTTTTTGTTTAACTAATTCTTTGAATTCTTCAAAATTATCAGAAATTTCTGGTTGTTTACAAATAATTACATTTTTAAGCTTTATGTTTTTCATTAAATACAAAATTCCGCTGACAATGGTCTGTATCGAAGTGACTTATAAATGCAAAATCTATTGTTTTTATTCTTCTATCCAATAAATACGGTAATAAGGTTTTTTCTCCAACATTAAAATTTTTCGAGTCACTTCCCCCTCCATCTATTAGAATTTTTTTATTTTTAGGTGTAATAATTAAAGTACTATCTCCTTGTCCAACATCAATAAAATATATTTTTAAATTTTTTGGAATAAATGTGATACTTGTAAAAATTATACTAAAAATTAATGTAAATGATATAAATTTTTTCTTATTTTGATGAATTCTATATTCTAAAAGACTTATTAAATTTTTAATTCTAATTTCAGATGGATTTAAACTTTTTTTAAAATGAAAGCCTATTAAATAAATTGATATAAATAAAAATGTATAATAAATTATTATTTCCAAAATATTAGGAGTTATTAAAATTACATTATTTGCAAAAAGTTTTGAACCAAAATTTGATAAATTTATTATTATATTTACTAAAATCTCTTCTATATATGTTACTAAGAATATAAAAAATTTAAACCTAGTAAAACTCAAAATTATAAATATCATACCTACTATTACTGTAGGTCCAGCAATAAATCCTACTATAACAGCTACTATTAAGCTTAAAATAGCTAATTTATTAAACGAATATATAATTATTGGTGCTATAACAAGGTATGCAGAAATAGTTAAAATTACTGCTTCTTTTAATTTTATAATTAGTTTGTTCTGCTTTAAAAGCTCTAAAATTTTTAATCTATTTTTCTTTCTCCTGTACTTTACTTTTTCTTTCTTCTCATCTATATTTTTTAATATATCTAAAAGTTTGCTGTTTAATGTTATAATTCCAATTGTTCCACCATATGAAAGAATAACACTAATGTTTTCTATTAAAAATGGATTGTATATACAAATTAAAACAAATGATGTAGCTAAATTCTCCCATTTATCACTTCTTAATCTAAAAATTTCTGAAAGCAAAACTATTATCCCAACTATACCAGCTCTTACTACTGATGGAGAAAATCCTGTTATAAACATGTATGTTAAAATGAAAAAACTAGTTAAAATATTTCCATATTTTCTACCTATAAGTGCATTAAAAGCACTGTTAAAAATTAAGATAACATATGCCATATGCATACCAGAAACAGCTAAAATGTGTGAAATGTTACTTTCTGAAAAGTTTTCTATCACTTCTTTTTCTATCTTACTTTTGTCACCTAATATTATTCCTAAAACTATTGCTTGTGTTTGATCATTAAAATATTTTTCTATGTTATATTTTATTTTAAGTGATAAATTATTAAAAAAAATAAATATTGGATTTAAAGATCTATCTTCAACAACAACTTTGCTACTTAAGTTTACTGTTCCATATACTTTTAAGGTTTTTAAATATTCTTTATAGTCAAAACCTTTATAATTTCTTCTTATTTCTGGCTCAACATATTTACCCTTTATTATCAATTCCTGACCATACTCTAGTTTTTCATGCGAATTACTTTTTACAGACACAAATAAGTTTGTGTTTTTAAATTTTCTAGATTCTCCATTTACAGAAATAACTTTTACCTTATAATTATCTTTATAGTCTTTTTCCTGTATATTAGAAATGACTATAACTCTACATACTATTTCCTCTCCATCAAAATTTTTATATAAATTATTATACTTATAATTTTGGTATAATAAAATGCTATTTGCTATTATTGAAGAAATAATTATTATTCTAACTGCCTTTTTATTAAATATTATCCTTATATACCTTGAATATCTCTTTATAGAAATCAATTTTAATTTTTTATATTTTTTTTGTCGAAAACATACTTGGCGTATTATAAAAATTACAGCATAAATAAGGACTATACTGATTTTACAATATAGCCCCATAATAATTCCTATAATAAATCCAAGTGCCATAGCTAAAGTCACTCTATTTTCTAGCAATATTTGCACTCCTTTTTGTATTCTATAAAACTCTTCTAGCTCCCACATATCTTGTTGCATAATATTTCTCAGATAACGATGATATAATTACACCTTTTTGTGGATTAGCAGCATGTATAAATTGATTTCCCCCTATATAAATTCCAACATGACCCACTTTTTTATTAGAAGAATCATTAAATATTAATATATCTCCTGCTTGTAGATTACTTTTTTCAACTTTAGTTCCATTTGAAGCTTGTGCTCCCGATGTCCTGCTAAGCGAAATTCCAAAATGTTTAAAAACATATGATGTAAATCCTGAACAGTCAAATCCTGATGGTGATGTGCCTCCCAATACATACTTACATCCTAAATATTGTTTAGCATATTCTACTACACTAGATGCTGATTTACTATATGATGATTTATTTTCATTACTTGTATTACTGCTATTTTCACTTTCTTTTTTTGTACTTTCAGATGAACTTATTGCTTGTTTAGACTGACCATCTGAGGAATTCCCTTCATTTTGTGATTGATTCTTTTCTCCTTCCTGATTTTCCCTTGCTGTATCTTCACTTCTTGATGTTACCACTGTCTTTTTATCTGATAAGAATTTACTTGAAACATAGCCTGTAAGTCCGTTTGCTTGTATCTTACTCCAATTTCCATCTACATTTTCTAGTAAAACAACTTTTGTATTTAGATCTAATTGGCCAATTACTTTTGCTGTAGAATTTGCTTGTTCTCTTAAATTTAATGTTTCTGCATTAACATATTTTGTCTGTGTCTGTGTTTCTTTTTCTGTCGATGTTGTTCCCTCTTGTTCTTTTGATTCGACATTTTCACCTTGATCTGATGCTTCTTGTGTATTTGACTGAGTTTCAACATCACTTTCATTATTTTGTTCTTGTGAATTTGCATCTGCATTATTAGCTGTCGAACCTTCTAATTTGCTAGTTAAAATCCATCCTTCTTGATCATTTGTCTTTATATAGCTCCATTTGTTGATTACATCTGTTACAGTATATTCTGTATCAGCTTCAATTTTTGAAATTGATTCTGAATTTATTGTTGGTAATAATTTTATCTCTAATGTTCCAGATGCTTTTGCACTATATACATTTTGTGTTTTTTCATCATCATTAGGCAATACATCTTCTGATTTTGCAGTTTGCACAGCATATGCCTTTGTGTCTATTAAAATTAATCCTATGTATACTAGTATTACTATTGTTCTTTTTAAAATTTTTTTCATTTTTTTAACCCTCGCTCCTATTTAGTGCACATATCAGTTGGATAAGAATTAAATTTTAACACATGCAAAATTTACTTATTCTCCAACCTTTACTCTTTTTTTAATTATGATATAAGTATATACTTTTTGGCAGAAATTGTCAACTATAATTTTTAAAAATTATGCAATGTCTCTCTTCAAAAGATTATTACTGACAACTCCAATTCCTACAAATTTTTCATCGCTATAAATCCTATAAATTCCATCTGTTACTTTTCTAGTAATCTTAACACCATTCAAAAATAGTTTTATTTCTCTATTAGAAAGATCAATTCTGTTTTTATTTTTAAAGAATTCTTCGATAGTAATCATTTTTTCTCTTAAATCGATATGCTCAATATCACCTATAGTAATTGCATCTTCAATTTTAAAACTTCCTACTCTTATCCTTTTTAAACTACTCATAGTTCCAATTGTTTCAAGTTTTATGGCAATATCTTCACACAAGGACCTTATATAAGTTCCTTTAGAGCAACTAACTTTAAATTCAATTTCCAAACTTTCTTCTAAAATATTTATTAATTCCATTTCATAAATTTCAATTTCTCTTTCAGGTATTTCAACTTTTTGATTACTTCTTGCATACTCATAAAGTTTTTTCCCTTTTATTTTAATAGCTGAATATATTGGAGGAATTTGTTTCTGTTTTCCAACAAAACTATTTAAAACATCTTTTAGTCTGTCTCTAGAAAACACATTAGAATTAACATCCATTTTCTGTATAACTTCCCCCTCTAAATCAGCAGTATCTGTCTTAATTCCTAATTTAACCTTAGCAACATATGTCTTATCATGATCAATCAAATATTTGCAAAGTAAAGTTCCCTTACCAACTAAAATAGGTAAAACTCCTGTAGCCAAAGGGTCTAAAGTCCCTGTATGACCAATCTTCTCTCCAGTTATTTTTTTCACTTTTTGAACTACATCATTAGACGTCCAATTTTGTTCTTTATTAATTAAGATTATTCCATCCACATTATTTATTCCTTTATTTACTACATTCTATTTAAGCTGTTTTCTAACTTCAGCCAAAACCTTATCTCTAATATGTTCAGGAGTTCCTGTTGAAAAAGCTCCGGCAGCCCTAACATGACCTCCTCCACCAAACATTAAACAAACATCAGAAACATTAACATATTCTGATGACCTAAGGGAAATTTTAAATCCACCTTTTTCCTTTAGCTCATGTAAGAAAATCGAAACCTCAACACCTTCAATACATCTTCCTATCTGCACAATACCTTCATAGTCTCCTGTAGATGCCTTTACATTTTCCTCATCCTCAGCTGTAATATATGTAAAAGTTACTTTTCCATCTTCAAAAAATTGCATTCTATTATTTGCAATTTTAGTAAGTTCGAAATTAGCTCTAGTCTTAGTTGCAAAAACTTTTCTATAAATTTCAGATATATTTACACCGCTTCTTAAAAGTTCAGCCGTAAACTCAAAAGTCTCTACAGTAACTGAATAATTAAATCCACCAGTATCAGTTATTATACCAGTAGCAAGACAAGTTCCAATCTCCTTAGTTATTGGAATATTCCAATACTCAAATACTCCTACTAAAACTTGTGCACATGCAGGAGATACAGGGTTAACATAGTTTATATCTGCAAACATATTGTTACTGCCATGATGATCAATAGCAATTTTTGTTGTAGCTTTTTCAAAATATTTACTATACCCTTTTAAAATTTTAGTATCCGCACAATCTACTGTTATTGCTAAATCGTATACTTCAACATTACTTTTTGTTTTTACCTCATCCATTCCTGGCAAAAAAGCAAAACATTTAGAATACTCCGGTATTATAACATCCGCATTCTTCCCCAAATAATTAAGAGCAAGCTTCATAGCGGTGGCACTACCAATAGCGTCTCCATCAGGGTTCTCATGAGTTAAAATAACAATTTTTTCTGCCTTCTTTATTTCATCTAGAATACTATCTAATGTCATATTACATCCTTCCTTACTTCTTTTTTTAAGTATTTTATATTTTTAAATGATATTAATCTAAAAGAGTCACATTCAAACACATTTAAACTAATTATTTAAGCTGTAACAATAACAGAGAAAAATCTAATTTTCCCCATTATTGTCTGGCATAATTTCCTTTAATATGTTCTCAATTCTAGCACCATATTCCAAGGTCTCATCAACTTCAAAATTAAGATCAGGAGTATATCTCAAATTTATCCTTTTGGCTAATTCACTCCTAATAAAACCAGAAGAATTTTTAAGCCCCTCTAAGGTATTTTTCTTACTTTTGCAATTCAACAAACTAACATATACTCTTGCAACTCTTAAATCTTTTGAAACTTTAACTTTAGTAACACTTATTATTCCTGTGATATTAGGATTTTTCAAATCCTGGTCAATAATCATACTGATTTCTTTCTTAAATTCTTCATCTATCCTATTCATTCTATTAGGATTTTTTCTGTGTTCCATATACTGCTTTAATCCTCCTATCTTTTTATCTCTTTCATAATAAATGCTTCGATTATATCGCCTTCTTTAATGTCATCATATTTTTCAAGTTGAATACCACATTCAAAATCTTTTGAAACCTCTCTAACATCATCTTTATACCTCTTAAGTGATGCCAATTTTCCTTCATGAATTACAACATCTTCACGTATAACTCTAACTCCAGCATTTCTTTGTAATTTACCTGTTAATACCATAGCTCCAGCAACTGTTCCAACATTTGAAATCTTAAATGTTTGACGAACTTCTGCAGTTCCTATTACTTCTTCTTCAAACTGAGGATCAAGAAGTCCTTTCATTGCTTGCTCAACATCATCTAATGCTTGATAAATTACAGAATATTGCTTAATTTGAACCCCTTCTCTGTCTGCTGTATCTTTAGCCCTTCCTGCTGGTCTTACATTAAACGCTATAATTATTGCATTAGATACTTTTGCCAATGTAACATCTGTTTCTGTAACGGCTCCTGCTGCTGCATGTATAACCTTTACTTTTACTTCATCATTACTTAGCTTTTCAAGTGACTGTTTTAATGCTTCTACAGAGCCTTGAACATCTGCTTTGACTAATAAATTCAATTGTTTCAATTTTCCTGCTTCCATTTGATTGAATAAGTTATCCAGTGTTACAGCTTGCATATTATTTATAGATTTTTCTCTTGCTTGACGTTTTCTTCTCTCAATTAAATGTTTAGCCATTTTCTCATCTTTAACCTCATAGAAAATATCTCCTGCCTGAGGTACCTCTGTAAGTCCTAATACTTCAACTGGTGTAGATGGTCCTGCTGTTTTAACTTTCTTACCTTTGTCATTTATCATTGACCTAATTCTACCAATTGAAGTTCCAACCACTATTGTATCACCTACATCTAATTTTCCTCTTTGAACAAGAAGCGATGCTATTGTTCCCTTATTTTTATCAAGTCTTGCCTCTATTACGACACCTTTTGCTTGTTTCGTAGGATTTGCTTTTAATTCTAACATATCAGCTTGTAACAATACCATTTCTAATAACTCTTCAATGTTAATGTTATTTTTAGCTGAAATTTCAACAAATATTGTGTCTCCTCCCCATTCTTCTGAGACCAATTCATATTTCATTAATTCTTCTTTAACTTTCTGAGGATTACTATCAGGTAGATCTATCTTATTTATTGCAACAATTATTGGAATTCCTGCTGATTTTGCATGATTTATAGCTTCTACTGTTTGTGGCATTACACCATCATTTGCTGCCACAACCAATATAGCAATATCTGTAATTTGGGCACCTCTTGCTCTCATTGCTGTAAAAGCTTCGTGTCCAGGTGTATCTAAGAACGTGATTTCTCTATCATTTACTTTTACTTTATAAGCACCAATTGCCTGTGTAATTCCTCCTGCTTCACCTTCTATAACATTTGTCTTTCTGATAACATCTAGAAGTGAAGTTTTACCATGGTCAACGTGCCCCATAACTACAACTACTGGTGGTCTTTCAACCAATTCTTCTTCTTTATCTTCAGATTCGTCAAATAAAATATCTTCTTCTTTTACTTCAACCTTTTTATTTGCAGTTACACCAAATTCTGATGCTACCAAGAAGGCTGTATCAAAATCTAAATCATTATTTAATGTTGCCATTATTCCAAGAGACATTAATTTCATAATTACTTCTCCAGATGTCTTTTTAAGTTCCAAACTTAAATCCTTTACTGTAATTGACTCTGGAATTGTAATTTCTGTAAGTTTAAATATTTTTTGTTTGCTTTTTTTCTCTTCATCTTTAACAACTTTTTTCTTTCCTTTTCTTGCTCTATTATTAGATAAATCATAATAATCAAGCATACTGTTGTCTTGATCTTCAAACATGTTTGAAAGTCTATCTTGTTGTTTTAGATTCTTTAATTTTCCTTCATTTATTTCGTAATCGCTTTGATTTCTTCTTGTCTTCTTTTTATTATTTCTATTTTCGTCAAATTTATTATTTTCTTTTTTCTTATCTATAGATTTATTGTATTCTCTTACAACTTCCTTTTCCCCAGTTTCAACAGACATAATATCTTTTATATTTTTTTCAATGCCTTTATTATCTAGTGGTTTTTTATTAAATTTTGAATTATTTTGGCCATATACACTTCCATTTTGTCTATAATTCCTTTCTCCATATCTTCCTGAATTTATATTTGAATTATTTCTTTCTCTATAGTTTGGCCTTTCCATATTATTAAATCTTGAATCTTTATTTCTAAAATCATTTCTGTTTCCATTGTCACTTCTTTTATAAGTATTTTGCCCATAATCTCTTGAACTATTTTGACGCCTTTCATTATCAGAATTAGTTTTAAATCCTTTATCATTTCTATAATTTCTGTTATTATTTTTGCCTTGATTTCCCTCTTGAATTTTATTGCCTTGAAATCTAGATTCTTGTTTAATTTCTAATTTATTTTCTGACTTTTGAATTTTGGTTATGTCTTTCTTTATTTCTGTTTCTGTTTTCGACTCTACCTCTTTTTTTAATTCCACTTTTAAATTACTTTTATTTTCTATAGATTTTTTTTCAACTTTCACTTCTTGTTTTACCTCTGACTTTATTTCATAATTTACGTCTTTTATTTCATTTTTTTCTTTATTTTTTTCTTTATTTAAGCCAAATAATTCACTTACTGTTAAAGGTTTCTCGACTTTATTTCTGTAAACTATATTATAATCCTTATTTTTGTTTCTTTGAACAAATGGATTGTTTCTAGAATTTTTGTTTTCTTTAGATTTTTCTTGTTTTTCTTTATCATCTTCAAAAATAACTTCTCTTCTTATTATTACAGGTTTTTCTTTTAACTTTTTGTCAGAGGATGAGTCATTTTTTACCTTCTTTTCTTCTTTACTTAATTCATTTTTATTAGCTAAATTTTTAATAAACTCTTTTCTAAGTTTTTCAATATCTTTTTCTTCTAAACCACTTAAATGGCTTTTCGCTTCTATTCCAAGTTTTTTTGCCCTATCTAACAATTCTTTACTGGTTAAATTCAATTCTTTAGCTAATTCATACAATTTCATTTTACCCAATAAACTCACCCCCATTAATTATTTTTTTTAAATTCTCGAAAATTTCTTCTGGCACACTTTGTGTCTTTAAAGCTCTTTGAATTTTTTTTGCTTTTAACGCTTTTTCTAAACACCCCATATTATTACAAATATATGTGCCTCTTCCATTTTGTTTTCCTGTTCTGTCTATTTTTATTTCATTTTCTTTATTTATTACAATCCTTATTAATTCTTTTTTATCTTTTTTTTGATTACAAGCTATACAAGTTCTTTGTGGTAATTTTTTCAATTACATCTTCTCCTTTTTTTCACATTACTAAAATTCTATTCTTCTTTTTTCTCTGCTTTTTCAGCAATTTTATCATCATCTTCTTGTATATTCTCTTTTTGCATAAGCATTTCTCTAAATTGGCTTTCTGACTTTATATCTATTTTCCAATTTGTAAGCTTTGCTGCTAATCTTGCGTTTTGTCCTGCTTTTCCAATTGCTAAAGATAATTCTTCGTCTGGAACAATTACTTGTGCAAATTTTTCTTCTTCTTTTATGTCAACAGCCATTATCTTTGCTGGAAGTAATGCTGCTGCAATAAATGTTGATGGATCTTGACTCCATTCAATTACATCTATTTTTTCTCCATTTAACTCATTTATTATATTTTGAATACGTATTCCTCTTTGACCAACACATGAACCAACTGGATCTATATTTTTATCTTGTGAATATACTGCAACCTTACTTCTAGAACCTGGGTCTCTAGAGACACTTTTGATTTCAATTAATCCTTCATAAATCTCAGGTATTTCAAATTCTAATAATTTTCTTACGAAGTCAGGATTTGTCCTTGAAATTATTACCTGAAGTGAACCCTTTTCTCCTCTTTGTACCTCAGAAACATAGGCTTTTATTTTATCATTTACTCTATATTTTTCAGTTGGTACTTGCTCTTTTACAGGCATTATTCCTTCAACTTTTCCAAGGTCAACTACCACAGATCCTCTATCAGCCTTTTGTATAATTCCAGATACTATTTCACCTTTTTTGTCACTATATTCCTCAAACATCACATTTCTTTCTGCTTCTCTTATTTTTTGAATTATAACCTGTTTTGCAGTTTGAGCCGCTATTCTTCCAAAATCTTTTGGAACTATTTCAACTTCTACCTTATCTCCTAAATCTAATGTTTTATTTATTTTTCTTGCATCCTCTAAATTTATCTCTTGTGCACTATCATTTGCCTTTTCAACTACTTCTTTTATCGAATATACATATGTTGCTCCTGTTTGCTTATCCATTACTACTTTTACATTATCTAATGCATCAAAGTTTCTTTTATATGCTGTAAGAAGTGCCGCTTCTATTGCTTCTAGCATGTATTGTTTCTTTATTCCTCTTTCATTTTCCAATTCCTCTAAAGCTAAGATTAATTCTTTATTATCTATTGCTTTCATTTTCTATTCCTCCTTAAAATCTTCTTTATATGTTGTTTTTATCTGTGCGATATTTTTTCTATCTAGTATATATTCATTTGCTTCTACTTGTATTTTTAGATTTTTTTCGTCTACTTCCTTTAGTGTTCCTATGTAATCCTTATTCCCACTATTATCTTTTTTAAATTGCTTTACTTCTACTTCTTCTCCTATGTATTTTTTTAATTGCCAATCTTTTCTAAGTAATCTTTCTATTCCAGGTGAAGATATCTCAAAATAATATTGTTCTTTTATGTAATCTTTTTCGTCTATGACATCTTTAATTGCATTATTTACTTTTTCGCAGTCATTTAAATCTATACCTGTTTCTTTATCTATAACAATTCTTAAAATTTTATCTGGTCCTTCTTTAATATAAAGAACATCATACAATTCATATCCCATACTGTTTATTTTATCTTTAACCAAATCTTCAATTTTATCTTCTATATTTGCCAACCTTTTTCTTCCTTTCTACAATTAATAAGAGCGGGATTTTTGTTCCCGCTCACTCTATAATTTTATGCTATTATTATTATACCCTTATTTTCCAATATTTGCAAGTTTTTTTCTAATTTTTTTATATATTTTTTTATTAGTTAATTATTTATATTAAAATAACACTTTTAAAATAAAAATGATATATACTAACTAATCCAAAAATGAATTTCTATATTGTATTGTTGCATTCATATTATTTTTTAATTCTTCTTTAGTTAATGCTTTATCATACAATCTTACTGAATATACATTTCCTTTTATATAGAATACATTTCCCGTTGCTCCCCAAGGAGAACAACCTACGAAAAACGCACATTTATCATTGTCCCAATATTTTCTTCCATTATCAAAGCAATCTGAAGAATATGCAGCACTTCCAATTTCTTGTCCATTTACATAGTATTCAACTATATCTTCGTCTTTGCCTATTTCATTAGCTCTTCTATAAACAAATGTCATATAAAAGTTTTCTCCTTCATTATATCCTAAACCATTTGTTGTATGAACAGATCCATCAGTATTTGTAAAAATTCCATATTCAGAAGTTGCAGGCGTCCTTTCTCCCTTATCATTCAATTTACAAATCATTCCTCTTTTTTCATCAATGCTTTTTGATACATAATATCCAAATCTCATTGAATGCGTAAAATTTGTTAAAAATAAATTTTCTATTCTACAGAATAATCCCAAACCTTTGCCTTCATATTTATCAACAGTGCAAAGCCTATCTAGATTACCGTAGAATTCAAAAGTAAAACCATTTTCAAAGCTAAGTCCTTCTTTTTTTAATTCAAGATAATCATTATCGCCATCAAAATATAATGATTTCTTCTGTTTTCTATCATCTGATTCTGATATATATTTTACATCTCCATGTTTCGTAACTGAAGCCCAGGCTTCAGTATTTTCAAATGTGGTTGCATCTAAATTTAAAGGTATTTCTCCTCCTACAGCAAGTGGACTTTTTTGTGACCATACTTTACTATTTTTTCCTAGTAATTTTATGATATTTGTATCATAATTTATTACATAGTCATTGTCTAATACAGTTCCATTTGTTAAAACAGTACCCTTTTTAAGATAATAATATCCATTTCCATATCTTGCAATCTCATTTTGATTATCATCATAATCTACGACTATACACCAGTTTTCAGTATTTTCTTTTGTTTTATCAAACAATTTATCTCCTAAAAGTTTATCTGGTTCTTCTTCAAAATTATTATTTTTAATATTTTCTGAATATTCTAATAATTTTTTCAATTCAGTAGTATCTGATGCTCCTGCAAGAGATATATCTACCCCTAAATTCTCTGCTACTTCTTTTTCATTATCTACATTTCCACAATAATATAAATCACCATTTATAATCATAAACTTTTGTAAATCGTCATTACTAATTGAAGATATATATTTTTTCACGTCATCATCTATTGCAAAAATATCGTCATCAGCATAAATGGCACTATTCTCAAACTCTTCCATATACCTAGAATATTTCTCATATAGAGTTGCTTTAACAGCACCTTTTATTGGTCCATTTTCATTTAAAACAACACTTACACTTATTCCCGCTAAAATTAGCATCACAATTATTGTAATTACTAAAGCAATTAATGTTATTCCATTATTATTTTTTATTTTATTTATCATAGAATTTTTTCTCCTTTATCTATTGTATTTTTCTATATTGTATACTAATCTATACAGATACCATATAATTTTTAAAATTCTCTTAATTTCTTTCATTTGCATGAATACTTTTATGTATAGACTCCATATTGCCAGTAACTAAATCAACATATTTTTCTTCATTATCCGGATTATTTTTTAAATGTTCTGGAATACTTTTTGGACTTGAAATCCACACTAAATGTTTAATATATTTGTAATAAGGTGATTTTTCTTTAACATTTGTGCTAAACTTTTTAAGTTTCTTTACTCTTGAACTATGTATTGGCATTAATATAAAATTTGACATATATAATTTTGATTTATCTTTTCCTTCAATTGAAAAATCTTCCTCACCCTTGTAAACAGGGAATTTACTATCTCTCCTATAATTTTTAATAACATTTCTTATTTTTTCCAAATCATAATGAAGAGATACAGGATTATTAAGCCCTCTTATATCAGCTTTTATTAATATGTTTCTGCTTTTATTTTGTATAGAATTTTTCTTGTTTGGAAATTTATAATATTCTGGTACATATCCCCAATTTATATTTTTCGAATCTGTTAGTAAATTGTACATCATAATGTCCATAAACTTATCTTTATAAAAATATAAATTATTTTTACTTGATACAAATGCTTGTAATTCTTGCACTTCTTTTACAAGATTAGCTGGTAACGTTTTTTCATTTCTTTTCGAAAATTCTTTATATTCATTTATATATCTTTTTTCTATTAAGTCAGTTATCTTATTTTTATCATATTCTAACCATACTGTTTTTTTATCTCGAAATTTTTTGATATACTTCTGTAATATATCGTCCGACATATCAGCTAAAAATTTAAATTGAGCTATATGAAATCTTACATTTTCGTCTGTTATTTTATCTTTTACATCCTTTCCTTCAAAGAATTTATATAGAAGTCCTCTTTTTTCTAGTGTAAATAAAACTTTTTCTATACTTTCCGTAGTTTTCTCTATTCTATTTAAATAAAAACTTATTAAAACTACAAGTTGGTTAATATCTAATTTTTGTAAACTTTTAGGATTTTTAAGTTCTAATATATAGTTCATTTTACATTCATTACTGTTGTCACTTTTATATTCAAATCCTAGAATATCCTTTAATCCCATTCTATCTAATCTTTTATTATTAAGATCATTATATACTTGTAAATCTCCAATTTTATCAAGGAATGCTATCATTTTTGAAAGACGTAATATATAACTGCTTTTTATTTTTTCTTCTAAATCTGTTTCTTCTAGTATATGTTTACAAATAATTTCAAATTGAGCCTTTACATTTTTTCGTTGTTCTTGCAACGTAGTATCTCCATTCTCACCATTGTTGCATTGTTTATAATACATAATATAATGTAAAATGTTTATAATATTGTCTTCTATATTTTCATTATATTCGTAAAAATCATTTGGTTCTTCTTCCCATTGACCTTTTTTTTGTGCTATTTTTTCAAATACTTCCAATAATTTATTTGGATTTTGCTGAATATATTTTATAGTTTTTAAACAAAAAAAATCACTTTTGCCACTCTCTAGAATTTTTTCACCGTTTTTATCTTTTATTAATATATGTACATCATATATATCTGAATAAATTCTGTCTTTAACATCCTTGACTGTAAGATTTTTATTTTCTTCTTTTAATTTTTTTATATATCTTTGTAGCGAATCCATCTGTAAATAAAAATTTTTTATTTCCCTGTCATTTATTCTTTCTTTTATTACTTCTATTTTTCTCATTTATAAAACTCTTTCTATTTTATTTTTTTATGGACAAACCTATTTATTTATGATAATATTATATCATATTATTTTTTAAAAATATATACATAGGAGGTAAAAATGTCAAAATTATTTAAAATATTACTAGCTTTATGTGTTTTTTTATTATGCACCTTTAATTTTTGTAATGCAATTGATTTAAATTTAACAGAAAATTCTACTTCTAATTCTTCTACAAATTCAGAAAACTCGCATAATAATGATACAACAAACACACCGAACACAAATACAAATGCAAATGCAAATATAAATGTAAATACAAACGCAAATACAACTACAAATACAAGCTCTAATTCTTCTACAGATAGTAATATTTCCACAACTGTTACTG
>CANQFW010000011.1 GCA_947599995.1 uncultured Clostridia bacterium | reverse complement strand
AGCATGTCCCATTACTTTAGATAATACATTCGCTGGCATTCCAGCTTCAATGCATCTAGTTGCAAAAGTATGTCTAAACAAATCCAAACTTTTGGATTTGTTTAGAAGAACAATGGCAACTATGGCTATTGATAAAGGCATGCCAATAGAACAAGTACAAAAATTATTGGGACATATAAAAATAGATACTACAATGGAATATTATGGAAAGCAAGTAGTTATGAAAAGAAAATACATCAATATATTGTAAAATCAACCTTTTTACTAGACTTTCTTGTCATAACATACGATAATATAATTAGAGTGTGTTTACACACTACTAATTATATAAAGGAGTGATTTGTTATGATGAGACAAATTAAAGTAAAAGATCTGTGTATAGAATTGGAAAATAAACTGACTGATTTGGGTTATTCAGAAGACTCTATGCACAGATACAGAAAGGTATTCAATGAATTCATTGAATATGCAAGTGAATGCAATTATTCACAATCTATAGGAACTGATTTCCTTGTAAAAAAATTTAAAATGCTTGGAGGTTTTGTAAAAACTGGTGAACATTCAAAAGACGAATTGTACTATTTTCGAGTTATTCGCTCTTTAGCGGAATATTATAACTTTGGAATATTATTCAGAAGACATAATATTAAAGGAGAAATAATATGGCCTGAACCATTTAAGCTAGTAACCGAAAATTTTATAAGACACAAAATAGAATATGGATGTTCTTCAAGTCATGTTGAAAGAATAAATACCACAATAACTGAATTAATAATGTTTTTAGATGCAGTTAAAATCCATGAATTAAATGGTATTACTTCTAAAATTATTTCAAAATATGTTGAATCACTAGTAGGATTTGCACCTGTAACAATATCATGGAGAATATCTATTTTACGTCAGTATTTTAAATATGCATATTTAAATCAATATGTAAATTATCCTATTGAATTCTATTTACCACATGCTCCACAACGTGTACGTACTAAACTACCAACTGTGTGGACACAAGAACAAATAGATTCTTTACTAAATGCAGTAGATACATCTAATCCTATAGGAAAACGTGATTATGCAATGATGCTTATTGGTGCTAGACTAGGGTTAAGAGTTGGAGATATTAGAAATTTGAAAATAAGCGATATAGATTGGAAAGGTAAAACAATTTCTATAATTCAAAATAAAACAAAAAATATGCTTACTTTACCACTTCCTAATGATGTAGGATGGGCTATTATTGATTATTTAAGAAATGGTCGTCCAATTACAAATTGTGAGAATATATTTGTAGTTCACAATGCTCCATATATTGGGAAACCTTTTAAAAGTACTGTCAGAAATAATTTTAATAAAGCATTAAAACGTGCTAATATACCTATTGAAAAACAAAAAAATTGTGGTTGGCATTCCTTGAGACATTCATTAGCGACTAATCTATTACAAAATGGTGTTGGTGTTACAATGATATCTGATATTCTTGGACACTCAGATCCGCAAGTAGCTAAACATTATCTTAGGGTAGATATTGATGGATTAAAAAAATGTGCTTTAGAAATCGAGGTGAAAGATTATGTCAAAATATAAAACTTTCACTGGTCCATTAGCTATTTATATGCAAGGTTTATTAGAAGAAAAAAGAAAATTAGGATTTAAATATGGAGAACAAGAACGCTTACTTTTTGTTTTGGATCAAATGAGTAAATCGTTTGATTGCAATAATGGTTTACCAAAAGAATTATGTATGGAGTTTGTAAAAAAAGACCCTAATTGGCATCAAGCAACGCAAGAAACTCGAGTCGCACTTATTCGTATTTTGGCGGAATACATGATAAGGCATGATGCTCATGCGTATATGCTTGATAGTTCTATTATAACTAAAAAATATGAAAATTTCAAACCTTATATTTTTACACATGATCAAATCCACGATATTTTTTGTGTAGCAGATAATATTAAACCCAATGCAGTTAATAGTCATATATTTTATCCAACAATTTTAAGAATACAATATGGTTGTGGTCTTCGTATTTCAGAAACTCTTGGGTTGAAAATAAAAGATGTGGATTTTGAAAATAAAGTACTCCATGTAAGAAATGCAAAAAATAATAAAGATAGATATGTTCCTTTTACAGATTCTATTGCAGAATATTTGAAATGGTATTTAAAAAAAATTCACAAATCTTATTATTGCGAAGATGACTATTTCTTTAAAAGTAATAGAGGAACAGGACATTATGAAAAAACAGCGGTCAATCACTATTTTCATGATATATTGTTTGAATGTGGTATAAAATCTGGCGGTAGAAAAAATGGTGGTCCACATTTGCACAATTTAAGACATACTTTTTGCGTTCATAGTATGAGTAATATGTTTCATAAAGGCATTTCCCATGAAGTAGCACTTCCTTTATTAATGACTTATATGGGACATTCATCTTTATCTGAGACTGGAAAATACTTAAAACTCACTGCAGAATCTTTTCCAGATTTAGTTGAACAAATCAATCAAATGTACAATCAGATTATACCTGATTTGGAGGTGAAAACTGAATATGAAGATGATTAATAGTTTTCAACAGTTACTAAGTAATTTTTTATTAAAAGAGCTTCCTATAGTGCATAATCAAAGTAAAAATACGATAACATCATATAGAGATACTTATATACAATTGATAAAATTTATGATAGATGTAAAAAACGTAAAAAGCAATAAAATTCAAGTAGAAGACCTTACAAATGAAACTATAATTAATTTCCTAAATTGGATAGAAAACGAAAAAGGAAACAGTATTAGTACAAGAAACCAGCGCTTAGCAGCTATACATTCATTGTTTCAATATATTCAAATGCAAGTACCAGAATACATGTTTCAATGTCAGCAAATAATTGGAATACCATATAAAAAAGCTGAAAAGAAAACAATAGGATATTTAGATGAAGAAAAAACGAAGAAACTTTTATCATCTCCTGATATTTCAACAAAAAAAGGACGAAGGGATCAAACATTGTTAAGTTTATTATATGATAGTGGCGCACGAGTACAAGAACTTGCAGATTTAACTGTTGGAGATATACGTCTTGATACTCCTGCACAAGTAAAATTAACTGGAAAAGGTAGAAAAACAAGAAGTGTGCCACTTATGGATAAAACTGTTTTATTAATTAAAAACTATTTAAAAGAGCAAAAATTAGACACACCAATATATTCAACGCATCCTTTATTTTATAATTCACAAAGAAAAAAGTTAACACGTCAAGGAATTGCTTATATTTTAAAAAGATATGCAAATATGTGTGGAATCGAAGAAATATCACCACATAGGATAAGACATACAAAGGCTATGCATTTAACTGAAGCAAATATAAATCCTATTTTTATAAGGGATTTTCTTGGACATACTGACTTGAAAGTAACTGAAATCTACTCAAAAACTAGTGTAAAAATGAAACGAGAAGCATTAGAAAAATTAAATGAAAAGGAACAAATACTTCCTGAATAAGAAAATAAAGAATGGACAGATGATATTGAGTTAATGAACTGGCTGAAAAACTTTATAAAATAAGTTCTTAAATTATTATGGAAAGTAAATTTTGTTAAACTTATAAGTAAATCTAGTGATTCGAGAAATTGCTTTCCATAAATTATTTCTTTCCATAATACATTTGATGTGTTTGAAATGATTAGTGTTATTATTATGCTTACTGTAGCCATATTAACCAACACATCTATCGACCAAGTTGTTTTTATTCCTTTGATTTTCGTATTTGTACTTATCTCTTTCTTTAGTTCAGCATATATTAGTTTGAATAGAGAGGCATATTATAAGAAACATAGAGAATATAACAACGAGCAGTCTTTGATAGTTAATGATTTGCTTCGTGTTCCTGTAATTGTCAGAAATGACTTGAACATGAGAATCAGCAAATTTCAAAAGACTGTTATTGCAAGTAACGAGAACGTTACAAAGTTTCATAAGAAGATGAATTTGTCAAGATTGTTTGTAACAATAATGGAAGCATTTAGTCAGTACGGAATTATAATATTCTATCTGTTAGGAGTTGAATGGAACAGTATAAGTTTAGCAACAATAACAGAAATTACTGCAACACTTCTAATTGTTGAAACTGCATTAGGACAGATTAGTCGTATTGCTGAAACTTTGAACAACCACAACGAGAGGCTCACAATAATGGAAAAAGAAGAACCTGATATGTGTTTAATTTTAGATGTATATCATAATGAATCTGCAAAGGTTTCGACACCTAAGGTTGTTGACAGTATCAGCATCAATCCTTTCTCAATTCAGTATTTAGAACAATCTGAAAATGATAAGCCTTTCACATTAGTATCAAGGAATCCCATACACATTGGTAACGGTGAAGTAGTAATTCTGTATGGACCATCTGGTAGCGGAAAATCGACATTTATGAAAATGCTGACTGAAAGAATCAGATTGGAGAAAAGTACGGAAATACCTTCAACATCACGATTTTTGTTTTACGATGAAAAGCTGAAGTTAGGTTCTCTTAGTATCTATGAAGAATTGTTCTGTTGTAACGGAAATGCTGACCTTGCTAAAATGCAAACAATTTTGGAAAAACTCCATTTATGGTGTGAAATAAAATCTAATTGCTTTGATGTGTGGAAATGGATGAAAGAAAAGCAATTTGAACAGTCACTGTCTAACGGACAGAAGCAAAGGCTTATTCTTGCAAAGATGTTGTACTGGTTAGATGAAGATATTGATGTTATTGTATTAGACGAATGTACATCTGGTATTGATGATAAGGCAGAATCTGATTCGGCTGATGCAGAAAGAATCTTGGAGTACATTGTGAGATATGCCAACAGAGATAAGAAACGCATTGTTATAATCTCAACGCACCAGAACATTGATGGATTCAAGCAGAACCTTGCTAATGAGTACACATTTAGAAGCTTACAGTTTGCAAAGGATGGGGAATGCAATTTAGTAAAAGAGATTTAACACATTCGAGCTACTGTTTTTTTAGTTAGGAGGGTGCAATGCAACCTCCTAACTTCTATCTCATTTTGATGAACTTGTCAGTTGTTGGTTTTACATCAGGTTTACTGATATTACCACGAATTTATATTTTAATGATTGTGTATTTATTACTTCTAAAAATATAAATTCTAAAGAAAGAATTAGAAAAATTTTCATGGAATCAGGCATTGATGTAAAATTTTATGAGAATAGCAACGGGTATAAATGTTTATGCTATTTTATGCAATAGTAAATTAAAGAGAAGTAGAGTCAAAATATTTTTAATTCTACTTCTTTTATATTTACAAATTAATGGAATTTATAAGGAGCTAAATTAGATTTTAGCTCCTTAATAAATCAACCCAGGAATAATAAATTTTTTAGCCATAGTAAATAAATTAATTTTTCCTATATCATTTTTAGCAACAATATTTACAGTAGATAATACTTCATCATCTAAAGTAAAAGTTAATTCACCAATTTTTGACCTTCACTAATTGGGGCAGATATATTTTCACCTGTATTTAAAACTTGTTCTATATTTTTATCTTTTCCTTTTCCAATTAAGGTATCAGAGGTATTCTCTAATATAGCATCTACATAGAAAGAACCCCCTTTGTCAATAGTAATATTTCATATAAGGCAAGAAAAAAAGAATATAAAGAAGATTTAAGTGTATGTGATGAAATAGAATTGGCATTATCAAAAGAGGCTTATGAACATTTAAAGAGAAAGATAGATGGTCGAATAATATATAAAACTAGATAATCATGAATCATCAAATAATATTTAAATTATAGTTCTATAGTTATTATATTAATTTAAAATAAGTAAAGTGAGACTATAAAAACTTCCACAAAAGTACCATAAACAAAAATATCTTGTCATAAATTCTTTAAATGAGCATACACATTATGTAGAAAACAAAAAAGGAGAATTTATGAAAACAAAAAATATATCAAATTTCAAACAAATAATAATAACATACATAGTAAGTAATTCAAAAAAATATATACTAGTAACACTAATATTTCTAATAGGAATTTTTGCAGGAGTAATTATTGTAAATAATAGTCCACAGGATACAACATCACAAATTTCTAATTACATATTAGATTTTGTAGATAAATTCAAAATGACAGAAAAAATAGATACAGGAGAACTAATAATTACATCTATAAGAAATAATATACTTCTGGCGTGTTTACTATGGTTTGCAGGTACAACAGTTATTGGTATTCCATTAGCTTTTATAATTCTTTTTTTTAGAGGGTTGTCCTTAGGATATACGATTTCAGCATTTACGTTTGCTCTAGGAACGGTAAAAGGTATAATATTTTCAATATTGTCACTATCCTTACAAAATATATTGTTTATTCCTGCAATTCTTACTATAGGGGTTAGTAGTATAAAACTATATAAATCAATATTAAAGGATAGGAGAAAAGAGAATATAAAGCTAGAGATAATAAGACATACCATAATCTCAGGAATTATGCTTGCAATAATTATATTATCGAGTTTCATTGAGAATGCAGTATCCTTCACAATTTTACAAAAAATGATAAAATATTTTTAAAAAATATTCAAAAAAGTATTTACTTTTTTGAAATTGTTTGATATAACATAAGTAATTTATGTAAAGAATAATTAAATAAAAATATGGAGATGGAGATAAGCAAAATGGATAAACAATTAAAAGAATTTTTTAACTTTCTAAAAAACGATAAAAAAGTATCAAATAATACACTTCAATCATACAGAAGAGATTTAACACAATTTAAAGAATATATAACAAATCAAGACAAGAAATACAACAAAATAAAAGAAGAAGATATAAAAAATTATTTAGTATATTTAGAAGAACAAGATAAAAAACCATCTACAATATCGAGAATGATAGCATCAATAAGATCATTTTATCAATATGAAGTAAAAATAAAGAAAATAGGGCAAAACCCGACAGATAATATACAATCACCAAAGATTGAAAAGAAGGCACCATGCATACTAACATCAGAAGAAGTAGAATTACTACTAGAACAACCAAAAGATGTTGATTTAAAAGGAATAAGAGACAAAGCTATGCTAGAGTTTGCATATGCAACTGGAATGAGGGTAACAGAAATAATATCTCTAAATGTAGACGATGTTAATTTACAAAATGGAAATGTTATGTGTAAAACAGGAATTAGACAAAGAGTAATTCCACTAGGAAAAATGTCGCTCGCAGCACTAAAAGAATATTTAGATCAGGCAAGAAACATATTGGTTAAAACAGATAAAGAAAATGCACTATTTGTAAATTTAAATGGTAAGAGACTAACAAGACAAGGATTCTGGAAAATAATAAAATATTATCAGGAACAAGCACAAATAACAAAAGATATAACACCACATACACTAAGACATTCATTTGCCACTCATTTATTGCAAAACGGGGCAGATTTAAAATCAATACAAATGATGCTTGGACATTCAGATATTTCATCAACACAAGTATACATGCAATTCCAAAATGGCGGATTAAGTGATATCTACAAAAAAGCACATCCACGTGCATAAAATATAAAAATAAGAGGGTGTCCATAATATAAATTTTTAAGACGAAATTTATATTATGAGGCGCTTTTTTTAGGGAAATTTAGTGAGGTTAAAAAATGAATGACAAAATAATAATCAAAGGGGCAAAAGTACATAACTTAAAAAATATAGACCTAGAAATTCCTAGAGATAAGCTAATAGTAATAACTGGATTATCAGGTTCAGGAAAATCATCTTTAGCATTTGATACAATTTATGCAGAGGGACAAAGAAGATATGTTGAAAGCCTATCTTCCTATGCAAGACAATTCTTGGGACTAATGGAGAAACCGGATGTAGAACAAATAGAGGGACTTTCACCAGCGATATCTATAGACCAAAAAACAACATCAAAAAATCCTAGGTCTACAGTAGGTACAGTAACAGAAATTTATGACTACATACGTCTTCTTTTTGCAAGAATAGGTGTACCATATTGCCCAAATTGTGGTAAAAAAATAGAAAAGCAATCAATAGATCAAATAGTTGATAAAGCGTTAAATCTAGAAGAAGGTACTCGTATACAAATACTAGCACCAATAGTTAGAAGCAGAAAAGGAGAATATAAAAAAGAGTTAGAACAAGCACAAAAAGAAGGGTTTGTAAGAGTGCGCATAGATGGAGAAATATATGACTTATCAGAGACTCCAACATTAGATAAAAAGAAAAAACATAATATTGAACTTTTAGTAGATAGATTAGTGGTCAAGCCAGAAATAAGAAGCAGACTTACAGAATCTGTAGAAACTTCATTAAAACATGCAAATAATATGGTCGTAATTAACGTTATAAGTAAAAATAAGGAAAAAGCAGTTCCAGGTGAAATAATGTTACCAGATGGTTCAAAAGATATTTTATATAGCTGTAATTATGCATGTCCAGACTGTGGATTTAGTTTCCCAGAACTTACTCCAAGAATGTTTTCATTTAATAATCCATATGGAGCCTGCCCAGATTGCTCTGGTATTGGTTATCTTATGAAAATGGATGAGGATTTGATAATTCCGGATAAAACAAAGACTCTATATGATGGAGTAAAAGCATTTGGCGCTAGTAATATGAAAAAAGGTGAAACAATGGCTAAAATGTATTTTGAATCAATAGGAAAACATTATGGTGTAGATATAAAAAAGCCAATAAATAAATTACCAAGAGAATTTTTGGAAAAAATTTTATATGGTACAGGTGACGAAGAAATAGATTTTAAGTATAAGTCAAATTTTGGAGTAAGAAATTTTACTTGTGCCTTTGAAGGTGTAATTCCAACTTTAGAAAGAAGGCATAGCGAAACAAAATCTGAAGGAATGAGAAGATTTTATGAACTCTATATGAGCAACCTGCATTGTACAACATGTAATGGATCAAGGTTAAAAAAGGAAATTCTATCTATTAAATTAGGTGATAAAAATATAATAGAATTAACAGATATGTCAATAAATAAAATGCAAGAATATTTAAGAAATTTAGAGCTTTCAAACATGCAAAAAATGATAGCAGATATGATTTTGCAAGAAATAGACAAGCGTCTTCAGTTTTTAATAGATGTTGGATTAGAATATATAACTCTTTCAAGAAGCAGTGGAACATTATCAGGTGGCGAAGCTCAAAGAATACGTCTAGCGACACAAATTGGTTCTGGATTAACAGGAGTTTTGTATATTTTAGATGAACCTAGTATAGGACTTCATCAAAGAGACAATGATAGACTCTTAGCAACGCTAAAGAAACTAAGAGATTTAGGAAATACATTATTGGTTGTTGAACATGATGAGGATACAATGTATGCAGCAGATCAAATAATAGACATAGGCCCAGGAGCAGGCGTGCATGGTGGAAATGTTATGGCACAAGGAACTGCTGAAGAGATAAAGAAAGTAGAAGATTCTATTACAGGTAAATATTTAAGTGGAAGAATAAAAATAGAAGTCCCTAACTCAAGAAGAAAAATTACAAAGGGTAAATGGATAGAAATTAAAGGTGCAACAGAAAATAATTTAAAAAATATTAATGTGAAAATCCCATTAGGTGTATTTAACTGTGTTACAGGCGTATCAGGTTCAGGAAAATCAACTCTTGTTAATGAAATATTATATAAAACAATTTCAAAAGAACTTAATAAATCGAATGAAAAGCCAGGGAAATGCAAGCAAGTCAAAGGAATTAATTTAATAGATAAGATAATAGACATAGATCAGTCACCAATAGGGCGTACACCACGTTCAAATCCGGCGACATATACAGGTGTATTTGACGAAATACGTACAATTTTTGCAAATACAAACGATGCAAAAATTAGAGGATTCGATAAAGGAAGATTTAGTTTCAATGTTTCCGGTGGAAGATGCGAGAGTTGCCAAGGTGATGGCGTTCACAAAATAGAAATGCAATTTTTACCAGATGTTTATGTGCCTTGTGAAGTTTGTAAAGGAAAAAGGTATAATTACGAAACACTAGAAGTTAAATTTAAAGGTAAAAGCATAGCAGATGTACTAGACATGACAGTTGAAGAAGCATTAGAATTTTTCGATAAAATACCTAAAATAAAAAATAAAATTAAAACATTATATGATGTGGGATTAGGATATATAAAACTTGGACAACCGTCAACAACACTTTCAGGAGGAGAAGCTCAAAGGGTAAAACTCGCAACGGAGCTTTCAAAAAGAGCTACCGGCAAAACGTTATACATATTAGACGAACCAACAACAGGTTTACATATTGCAGATGTACATAGATTGGTGAATATTTTACAAAGACTAGTAGATACTGGAAATACTATAATAGTAATTGAACATAATTTGGATTTAATAAAAACCTGTGATAACATAATTGATTTAGGACCAGAAGGAGGGGATAATGGTGGACAGGTTATTGCCGAAGGGACACCAGAACAAATTTGCAAAATAGAGGAAAGTTATACAGGAAAGTTTTTAAAAAAGTATATTAACAATAAATAAAAATTCACCACTTTTATTAAATTTTATATTATTTTCCAGTCATTTAAAAGTAATATAAAATCAATAAAAGTGGTGAATTAAGTTGTAATATCAAAAGTTAAAATTTACCAAAAACCATTGTAATTTGAAAAAAAATGCGATATAATACAAATTACTAGTAAACAAAAATTAGCATGGAGAAAAAAGAAATGAACCAATTAAATAAAATTGAACTGGGGAAGGAGACTGTAAGCTTAAAAAGTTTACAGAATACTAAAATGAAAGATAAAACATGGATAATAGTATCTATAATAATGGGATTAGCCTTAATAATTTCTATAGGATACAGTGTTGAGCTTAGAAAAAAAGTAAATGATAAATCAGAAGTAATAGTATCCAGAAGTATTGTACAAATTACAGCAAGCAATGTTTCAATAAAGAATGTCCTTACAATAAAAGGAACGGTAGAAAAAAAAGAAAGTTCAAATATTACTTATGAAGAAAATAATACTCAAATAAATAATTCAGAGTTAAATACAAAAGAAGAAGTATTGTATAATATAATTATAAATCTAAACGAAGAATCATTAAATAAAATAAAAATTGGACAAGAGACTGAAATTAAAATAAAAAATCAAGAAGAAATATATAAAGGGAAAGTTACTAAAATAGAGCAAAATGAAGCAACTAATAAAAAAACAGCAGTAATAGAATTTGAATTTGATGAAAATGTGAAAGAAAATATGGAGGCAGAATGCTCAATTGTAATAGAAGAAGCAAAAAACGTAATTGCTATTCCACTTGCTGCACTGAAGGTTAGAGATAATAAAAACACTATAGAAACTAATTCTCAAAGTCAAAATAATGTAACTAATGAGCAAAATTCAGAAAATACAACAGAAAACATATCAAAAGAGGAAAAGTACGTTATAGTTGTAAATGATGATGGCACAACAAGTGAAGTTGAAGTAGAAACAGGAATATCAGACGATTATTATGTAGAAATTGTTTCAGGGCTATCAGAAGGACAAAAAGTACAAATAGAAGGAGAGTAATTATAAATGAATGGAGCTGATACAAATTGCCTAGAAGAAAGAAACTGGATATAGAACCTAGTTTAAAGGAAAAATTAGATTATATAGGATTAGATTTGCAAAATGTACCTAAAGATTTAATAGAATATCAAAATCTAAATTATAAAGTAATAAAAAATTATGATGAAAAGCAGTATAAACAATATAGATATGTAGATGTAAAAAATATACAAATTTTACTCTCAAGCTCAAATAGGTTAAATAGTGTTAAAGAAAAATATGAAAATGCAAAGCCTTTAATGCTATACTTAGATTATAAAAATGAAGAAAACATATTATACTATACAAGTTTTTTAGAAATGCTAAAACAGGTAGAAACATACGAGATAGATAAAATAGAAGAGGAACAAAAAAAGCTTTCTAAAAAGATACCATTTAGAGTTAAGTTTGAAGGAAACTATTTATGGCAAATATATTATTCTGAATATGATGATAAATATTTTATGATGGTTCCAACAGAAGATTCAGATTACTCAACTTTTTTCTATTTAATAAAAAAGAAATTAGAAAATAATAAAGATGAAAAAATTTATGTACCGGTTAGTTACGTGGATTATTCTAGTAAAATTTTAAGAAAATCGGAGATAAAAGATCTGGAAAATTATTTATGGTTATTTACAAAGGATTATCCTTTAATATATGAAGTATATAACAAGAAAGAAAGCCCCTCTATACAAATAGTTGGAGAAACTGAGATTTTTTGTGAAATAAAAACTTTATATAAGATCACTTTGAATAATATAAAAGAAGCAAATAAATTTTATAAGCTAGTAAAAGCGTTATTTATTTTACAATGTGAACTACCAAGTTACTATAATTTTGATACAAACATAGATCAAAATGGTGAACTGGGTTTTTATCTTGGTAATGTGAAAGTTGAGTACGAAAACTTGCCCGAGTTTATCGTTGAGCAGTATTTAAGATCAATTAGTTTAAAGGCAAAAACCGAAGAGGAACTTTTTGAATTAAAGCAAAAAATTCACAATCTTAAATCAGAAGGATCAAGATTAGAAACCGAATATATGACAAAAGAAAAACAAATATCAACATATTTAGAATGTAAAAAAACATTTTTTGGAAAAGTAAAATACTTCTTTAAATATGGAAAAAAAGAATCAAAGCGCGAAAGTAAAATAGTATTAGAAGATAGAATGGAAGGAAATAAACTTAAAAGTTCAAAAAATGAAAAATACGCATTAAGTGAAAAGAATTATACTCTAGATGAATTAATTGATAGCTATAAAGAATTAGAGTCAAAAGAGAATGAAAAGAAAAATATTGTAATGGACATAAATGCTTTGAAATTAAAAAATAAAAACTTAAAGAGAAAATTATTAAATGCAACAGCATACATAGAAGAAATTAATAAACATAAAAGAAGCATATTTGAATTTTGGAAATATTCAAACAAGGATGCAGTTGAAGCATTAGATGAAGGCGAAGAAGAAGAATTAAATGTAAAGGAAATAGAGAAGACCTTTAATTTTGAAGATGATTTTGAAAAGTTTGGAAATAAGATGGATAAAATTCAAAGAAAAGTCTTAACTGATGATGAATTTGATAGTATATATGTTACAAATACATACTTGTTTGATATTATAAACAAAATATACAAAAATGAAGCTGAAAATCGACAAATTTCTGCAGCTCTAAAGAAGATTAAGCAAGAAAAAGCAGAAAGTATGGAGGAAGAATCAGAAGAAAGCTTTGATATTTTTGGAAGATTAAATAGTATAATAGATTCAGATAAAACAATTGGAAACAAAGTTCATAGAGAGTCTGAGAGAGACCTTTATGATATTTTAGAAATAAAAAAAGGAACAAGAGGAATTGAATTAAAAAGAAATTTAGAAAATGTCGTTAAAGATATAAAAACAGCATTAAATAAGATATCTTTAGACACACCAATTTATGCATATAAAGCATTGTCAGAAGAGATAGATTTAGAAGGAATTCAAATATTATCATTAGATATTAAAGATGAACTAGATAAATGTTTAAAAGATGGTAAAGATGGTAATAAAATTTATCTATATAAGTTTAAGCTTGATGTTGGAACGAATTTACTTGCTTTTTCAAACATTATATTTTATAATAATAAGAATATGACTTTGCCATTAGGTATGAATTTATCTAAAAATATATTAGTAGATTTAAGTAATTTGAAACTGAAAAATATAAATGAAAAAGAATTACATAAAATACAATTTGCAAATGAAAGCGATGATTTTTCTACAATAAATGTAAGAAAGATTAATGCATTTGAATTAGAACAGGAATAAAAATTTATCAAGATTTACTGTTTAAGTGGGTAATGTGATCACTTAAGCAGTGATTTTTTTGCGCGAATTATGCACTTTTATGCTCGAAAAAACGTTTTTTTAAAATCCGATTGCATATTTTTTTCCTTTTTTGTAATACTAAGTATAAATAAAAATTAAAAATATTGAAAAAAATTAGTATTAAATAAGGAGGATTTTATGAAGGCAACAGGAGTTGTAAGAAGAATAGATGACCTTGGTAGAGTTGTTATTCCAAAGGAAATTAGAAAAACCTTAAGAATAAAAGAAGGAGATCCACTAGAGATATTTACAGATAGAGAAGGTGGAATAATATTAAAAAAATATTCACCAATAGGAGAATTAACAGAGTTTGCAGCAGGATATGCAGAAACTCTTTCAAAAACTACTGGTCATATTGCATTTATAACAGACAAAGATACAGTAATTGCTGTTTCAGGAGGACCTAAAAAAGAGTATTTAGAGCATGGCGTAAGCCAAGAGTTAGAACAATTAATGGAAGATAAGGAAGTTTATACAAGTAAGGAAAATAGCGACCTAGCAATGCCAATCGTTAACAATGAAAAAGAAGATAAAAAATATAATTCACAAATAATTTATCCTATTATATCTAATGGAGATACCATTGGAACAGTTATATTATTGTCTAAGGAATCTAATATAAAAATGAATGAAGTAGAGAAAAAAGTTGTTCAATCTGCTGCAACTTTTTTGGGGACATTTGGCGATAGGTATTAAAGGTGATATATTTTTTATAAGCTAAATGTAGAAGATTATAGCTTAAGAAAAGCATATATTAATATTTTATTACATTAGTAAAATATATCGATAATAGGTATTGAACGCGTAGAAATATTAATATATATTATTACTTATATTGTTTTAAATTAATATTAAAATTCAAATTGACAATTTTCTAACAAGAAAAAAACACCTTCTAGGAGACAAATTTATATTACGTCTCCTAGTTTTTTTATACTTTAGGAAAGTCATCGTTGAAAATATGCTTTTTATATAATAGGAATGTTGTTTGTGCTTGACGTATGCAATTATTATATGAGTCAATGTTTTTAATAATAAATTCACAAATAATTTAAAATCTACATAAAATATAGCATAATAAAAAATATGTATAAAAAGAGAGAAAGGATGGTATAAATGTCAAGTTACATAATAGAAGGAGGGAACAAATTACAAGGAGAAACATACGTATCAGGTTCTAAAAATGCATCTTTGCCAATAATGGCGGCAACAGTTCTGAATAAGGGAATTAGTAAATTATATAATGTTCCAGAAATTCATGATACGCAAATGATGATAGAGATTCTTAAAAATTTAGGTTGCAAAGTAATAAAAAGATCCAATAAGATTGTAATTGATACATCAAATGTTAAAAATTTTGAAATACCAGAAAATTTAATGCATGAAATGAGGTCTTCTGTTATTTTAGCAGGGGCAATACTGGGAAGGTATAAAAAGGCAGTTTTTTCATATCCAGGTGGATGCGATATTGGTGCAAGACCTATAGATTTGCATTTAAAAGGATTTGAAAAGCTAGGAATAGCTACAGAGAAAAACTATGGGAAAATTATCTGTAAAGCTGATGAGATAACAGCAGCAGAAATCAATTTAGATTTCCCAAGTGTTGGTGCAACAGAGAATTGTATTTTAGCAGCTGTATTAGCTGAAGGAACAACTAAAATAATAAATGCAGCTATGGAACCAGAAATAGTTGACCTTCAAAACTTTTTAAATAGAATGGGGGCAAAAATAGAAGGTGCTGGCAGTAACATAATTAAAATAGAAGGTGTGAAAAAGTTAAATAGTGTTAGTTACAATATAATGCCAGATAGAATAGAAGCAGGGACATTACTTTGTAGTGCAGCAATAACAGGTGGAAATATTACTCTAAAAAAGGCTAATGCTAAAGACATTGCGCCAGTTTTAGATAAGTTATCTGAAACCGGGTGTGTAATACAGTTAGAAGCGGATAGCATAAATTTAAAAGCTCCCAAAAGACTTAAATCGGTAAATATAAGAACGATGCCCTATCCTGGATTTCCAACTGATATGCAATCAATAATAGCAGCAAATATGTGTATAGCTTCAGGAACGTCAATAATTGCTGAAAATATTTTTGAGAATAGATTTAAATATACTGGAGAATTACAAAAAATGGGAGCGAAGATAAGAATAGCAGGAAATACAGCCATAATAAAAGGAATAAGAAAGCTTTATGCTTCTAGGGTTATAGCAACAGATTTACGAGGTGGAGCGAGCTTGGTTTTGGCAGGACTTGCAGCTAAAGGAAAGACTCAGATAGATAATGTTGGATATATTTTAAGGGGATATGAAAAGCTAGATAAAAAATTAAATAGTTTAGGTGCTAAGATGGAACTTAAATAAAGAATGCTCCCGAATGCAACAAAGCATTCGGGAGTGGATTTTATAAAGAAATAATTGGGGTTGGAAATTTAACATAATAAAGGCCGTTTTGTGCCAATGAACAGCAAAGACCTTTATTTTGTAAAAATTTTAAAATCACAGGACGTTCCGAGTCTTTTAATGGTGCAACGTACGTCCCTATAGGTATACGACCATTTTCGAAATATAGCCTGCCAAAGTCCTTAAGTAACGAATTATATACTCGCTGCTCAATTTCCTTAATCTGCTCATCCGTTAATTCTTCAACCTTTTTGTTTGTAAATTCCTTCATAATGTTCATCCTTTCAGGTTTAATATTAGTAATAATTATAAAACAATTTACATAAAATGTCAATACAAATAAAGAAATTTTCTTGAAAAAAAAATAACAATATGTTAAAATTGTAAAAAAAATAAGGAGTAAAAATACAATGAGAGAAGTTTTAAGAATAATTGTTAAGTACGCAATAATATTAGTAAATAAAATATTATATGGGGTAAAAATAGTAGGAAGAGAAAATATACCAGAAGAAGGTGCTTTTATATTATGTGGAAATCACAGGAGCTATTTAGACCCACCACTTATAGTTACAAATTGCAAAAGAAAAGTAAGATTTATAGCCAAACATGATTTAAAGAAAAATATAATAACAAGACTTGCAGTTTATATTTTTAATGGAATATATGTAAACAGAGAAACCAAGGATGTTGGAGCAATGAAGGAAGTTTTAAAAACATTAAAAAGAGGGGAAGGAGTAGGAATTTTTCCAGAAGGAACAAGAAATGGTATGGCAAAAGGCATTCAAGCTAAAAATGGAGTAGCATATTTTGCATTAAATTCAAATGCTACAATAATTCCTGTTGGAATAAAAGGAAATTTGAAACCTTTCCATAAGGTGACTGTTACATATGGAAAACCTATTGACATTTCAGAATACAAAAAAGATAGAAAAAATAAAGAAAATTTAGAAAAAGTAACGAACATAATAATGGACAAAATTATAGAACTTATATAGTTAAAAACTTATTTTAAAATATAATGTAAAAATAAATTTTTCTATGCATTTGCAGTTCTAAGAGTATATCTAATACAAACAAAAAATAAATATATAGTTTAGAGATACTAAAAATTGATAGGCATATATTTTAATTCAAAAAATATATATTACAATAAAGAATACTACCTATATAGGAGGGAAAGATTGTAAAATGAAAATTTTTGAAATTATGCTTATAGGAATAGGACTTGCTATGGATGCTTTTGCAGTATGTATTTGTAAAGGCCTTTCAATGAAGAAAATGAACTGGAAGAATGCAATAATAATAGCATTATATTTTGGAACATTTCAAGCATTAATGCCTATTTTAGGATACGTCTTAGGAAGTGCTTTTACAGGCATTGTAGAAAGTGTGGATCATTGGATAGCATTTATTTTGCTAGCGTTAATTGGTAAAAATATGATAAAAGAATCTTTAAATGATGAAGAAGAAAAAAGGAATGATAATGTTGATTTTAATACAATGATATTACTTGCAATTGCAACAAGCATAGATGCTTTAGCAGTTGGAATAACATTTGCATTTCTAGAAACCAATATATATCATGCAGTAACAATTATTGGTTTAATAACATTTTTTATATGCTTAGTTGGAGTCAAAATAGGAAATAAATTTGGAGATAAATTTCAAAATAAAGCTGAATTAATGGGAGGAACGATTTTAATTTTAATAGGATTGAAAATTCTGCTTGAGCATTTGTCAATAACATCATTTTAAAAATTATAAGATAATGGTTAAATAACAGATGAGAAAAATCTGTTATTTGTTTTTTCTGTGTTTGTGTCATTTTTTCTTGACAAAAATCTACATAAATATTAAAATTATCTTAGGTGATTAATTATGTCAAAAGAAAAAATTATCAAAAATACGATTTTAACATTAATATCAATTTTTGCCATAGTAGTATTATTTTACTTAATGCAAAACACGAGAAAAGAAAGCTATGTTGCAAAATCTGAGGAAACTTTAGCTACTGCAGAAACAGATGTAAGGTTTAGTAATGCACAAAGTATCAATGTAGAAAAAATTATAGATGAAAATACCAAAGATAGAAATACACATGAAGAGATTACATCATATGAAGAAGAATTAGAATATTTAACAAAATACAGAAAAAGCGACTATTTATATGAAGGAACTACAAACATTGTACAAGAGGGAAGAAATGGAATTCAAAAAATAATAATCAAAAAAACATTTAATGAAAATAATGAATTGATAAAAGAGGAACAAATTTCAGCAGTTGTAACTAAAGCAGCACTGGATAAGATAGTAGAAATAGGAACAAAGAAGAAGATAGTGGTAGAAACGCCAAGTAATGCTTTGAGTTTTCAAATTCCTCTAAATAAACCAAGTGGATTTACCTTAGAACAATTTAAGAAAGTGCTAACAGACGAAAAAGATAAAAACAAAATTTTTGAGAATAATGCACAATATTTTTATTATATAGAGAAAGAATATAATATAAATGGTATATTTGTTGCAGCGGTTGGAATACATGAAAGTGCATGGGGAACGTCTAAAATATCAACAAAAAAATATAATTTATTTGGATATGGAGCATATGATTCAAATCCATACAATGGAGCATATAATTTTCAAAGTTATTCAGAGAGTATTGATTTACTTGCAAGAGTATTTGTGAAATATTATATAAATCCAGCAGGTACAAAGATTTATGATAATCAAGTGGCGAGTGGAAAGTATTACAGTGGAAATACATTAGAGTCAGTTAATAAAAGATATGCTACGGATAAAAATTGGGCAAATGGAGTATATAAGCAAATGCTCTACTTGTATAATAAAAAATAGAATAATAATCAGTATAAATAGCAAGATTTAGCTAATGTTTAATCACACAATGTCAATGCTGTCGACTTAAGCGATTTAGATTAATTTTGCAATTAACATAAATCCAAATATTGATGGCATTAATTATATGGGGAGATTGTGTCAAAATATTAATTTTTTTTAAAAAAATTCTTGCTATTTTTTAAATAGTATTGTATGATATAATAGTAAGAAAAAGTAGGAGTGTATTGCTAAAAAAGAGGGGGAAATATATGAAAAAAATATTTGGAATCATATCAATTTTGACAATAGTTTTAGCATTTATATGTGAATTTAAATTTAATGAGACATATGCTGCAAAAGTAGTTCTAGATGAAAAAACTGAAAGTACTTTAGTTGAAATGAAAAATGATCAATTAAAAACAATACAAGATTACCAAGAAAAATATGGCTCTGCATCATATGGTACAACAGCATATATATTACATGTAGTGCAAATTTGGAGCATACCTTTTTGCTTTCTGGGAATTGTAATAGGTATAATTTGCGATTATGTAATAGGACTAAAGCATTTAGAAGTAAGAGAGAAAGGATTGGCTCTAATTGTTACATTTATAACATTAACAGTAATTTGTCAAGTGCTACCATTGGTGTTTGCCATAGTTGTAAAATTCGGAAGGGAGTAAAACAAATGAAGGTTTTATTTGCAGTAAATGATGATAATATTTCAGCAGAAATAGTAAAAAAATATCAAAAAGAATATAAAGAAATCATTTCTTATAAAAATGTTTATTTTTATAATGCAATTTTGAAAGAAATACAAAAGGATAAATCATATGATAGAATTGTCATAAGTGAAGAGTTAGAAGAATTTACAAGCTCTAGCTATGAGCAAAGGGATAAATTTATTTTTGAGAAATTAGATGAGATTAGTGATGAGGCTTTAAATGCACAACAAGATAACATTTCCATTATTCTAATATGCTCAGAAAGAAGAAGCAAATCAGATGATATATTAGTAAAATTCTTTGGAATAGGGATATATAATGCAATTATTGGAAATGATAGAAGTATAGATCAAGTTTGTAAATTAATAAATTTACCACGTTCAAAAAAACAAGCAAAAATTTATTATAATATAGAGACTGATGAAGTAAAATACAAGCCAGAAAGTGAAAACGATGTTAATGAAGATGAGATGAGAAATATATTAAATCATTTCAAAAAATTAGGAAAAAATGAAGAGAAATATGTGCAAAGTTTTAATAACATTGTAACACAATATAATGAAAAACAGCTTAAAATAATCATATCAATGTTACCTCTAAATGTAAGAGCAGTGCTAGAAGAAAGTTCACCAGAGTATCAAAAAATTGCAACATCTGGTGGTCTAATGTCTAAAAAAGCTTCTTCAATAAAAAAATTGAAAGGACCTAGTGAGAAACTTCTTATGACAGAAGGACTTAATAGAACGGCTAGGCCAGTTGTAGTTCCTGCAACGATGGGAAGTTCAAATGTAAAAAAAGTAGTGACTAATAATATTAAACCAGCAGAAGTTAGTTATAAAGAGGAATTTGATGATTATGATGATGACGAAGAATTTGAAGAAATAGATAAATTTGATGAAAAAGAAAAGGGTAATTACAAAATAGTAGAAGAATCAATTAAAGAGGAAGATAAACCAAGAAAAAGAGGAAGACCTAGAAAGCAGAAAAATGATGATGATAATAAAAACATAGAAGAAAAGCCAAGAAAAAGAGGAAGACCTAAAAAAGTAATCGAAGAAGATACAATAAGTAGTGATGAGCTTATGCCTAACGTTGAAAATGGTTCACAGGAGAACAACGATTTACATCAGGATTATGAAAGTGATGATTATGGTTTATTACCTGGATTGGATGACGTACAGCAATCGAATAATGATGAAAGTGATTTCAATACAGATCAATATCAAAATGCAACACAAGGTAACGATTATGAAGATAATACGATTGATGAAGATGATATCCAAGGAATGTTACCAGGATTTGAAATTTCAGAGGAACCAGAAGAAGAAGATTTATATAAAGTGAGCCAAGAAAAAAATCAAAATATTAACATTTATAGACAAAATAATTATCAACATCAAAAAAATGAGTACTCAGCAGAAGATGAATCTAACTATGATGAAAATTTCGATAAGCCTGAATTTGATAGTTTGCTTACTCCAGAGAAAAAGGTGGTAGCATTTTTAGGTACAACAAAGAATGGAACATCATTTATAGTAAATAGTGTAGCTGAGGTGTTATCAAAATTAGGTGTAAATGTTGCAATATTAGATGCTACAAAAAATAAAAATTCATACTATATATACACAAAAAATTCTGAAGAGTTAAGAAAAACCGCAATAAATAGTTTCCAAAATTTAATTTTAGGTAATCCATATGGAGTACAAGCAAATCAAAATCTAAGTGTTTATACTGGAATTCCAGTGGAAACTGAAAATATAAAAAATTATGGCCCTATATTGAAAACACTCGTTAAAAATCATACATGTGTGCTTATAGACTGTGATTACAATACACCAAAAGGATATTTTGATAATGCACAAGAATTATTTTTAGTTCAATCTATGGATATACTTACAATACAGCCACTTACTGCGTTTTTAAGAGAACTTAAATCAAAAAATATACTAGATGAGAAAAAAATAAATATAGTAATAAATAAGTGTTTAAAATTAAAGGGTATAACATCTAAGAATATAATTGGTGGAATGGCTTTTTATAATGATCCAGAGATGTCGTTTATGACAGAATTGTTTGACAGAAATAATGTAAAATATACAGAGGTACCTTTTAATGAAGAGGTTTACACGAAATATTTATCTGGAATAGTAGAATGTGAAATTTCATCAAATAACTATCCAAAAGATTTTAAAAATATACTTACAGATTTAGCTGGAAAAGTATATCCGCTAGCTCCAAGACAAGCAATTAATTCTAATAAAAAAGGAAAAAATAAAATGGATTCATCATATAACATAAATGGATTTTCAAGTAATATGAATAATACATTAAATAATATGAGAAAGAATTATTAAAATAAACCATAAAAACGGAGGGACAAGTTTGTGTTAGTATTAATAATATTATTAGTTTGTGTTATTGTGGCTTTAATGATATATAATATGTCGATTCACAAGAAAATACAGACATTTCAAAATATGAATCAAAGAGTTACAAATTTAAATATTTTGCAAGATTTTATGAATATTGTTGGAAATGATTCTGATGTTGATAAAAAAATACAAGATATAAATGAAGTAATAATTGAAAAATATGAAATCAAGTATTCAACTATTGTTGTATTCGATGGAACAGAATATATAATTAAGGCTTCAAATGTGTCGTCTAGACATTGGGATGCTCTTAAAAGTCTACATGAAGTTGATATATTTAAAGATAGTATTGCTGCTTCTGTCCCAAAGTATATAACCGTTAATAATGAAAATGAAAGACTACCTTATCAACAACAGGAGTTTGGAAGGTCAAAATCAGCAATATTCTTTCCATTATATATAGATAACGTATATATTGGATATTGGATAATAGAAAGTGGAGTTCCTCATGACTTTGACAATATAGATACAACAATATTTGAAACTGTAAGAGAAAACATTGTAACAGTTTTAAAAACAATTGATTACCAAAAGACTCTAGAGAAAATAGCGAGAACGGATTTATTTACTGGATTGAAAACGGCGGAATATTTATATGGAGAAGGAAAGAAGATTATTGATCAATATGCTGTTTCTGGTGTGTGTATGTTTAAAATAGCAAATATAGAGGAAATAAACAAAATTTCGAGAGAATTAGGAAATAAAGTTATTACAGAAACAAGCAACTATATAAAATCAAATATTGCAAATACTTATTTATTTGTAAGGTATATGGGCCCAAAATTTGCAATAGTATTTTGTGGAGTGGAAAGTAATGCAGTTTCTGAATTTATAAAAGGTATTAAGGAATCAATTGAAGAACAAAAAATTTCATTAGAAGAAAACTTTGAAGTTAAAGAAATTGATGAAACTCAAGATGAAAAAATTAAAGAAGGTAAGGAAATTCCTAAAAAAGGAAGAAGAAAAAAGAAAAAACAGATAAAAACAGCAACCCCTCAGTTAAATTTTGTTATATCTACATATTACAAAGGTACAGGACTTGAAGAAGTATTTAGAAAAATGGAAAAATACATAGATGAAGAGTCAAAAGAAAGTACGGAAATAACTAGTATTTAGGAGGTAATAATGAATTTCGATAAAACAATGAGTTTTAAATCTTTAAAAGATGAAGAGCATGATGCTCGAAAAATCGTAAAAGAGGTATATGAAGCCTTACAAGAAAAGGGATATAATCCAATTAATCAATTAGTGGGATATATATTATCAGGAGACCCAACTTATATAACAAGTCATAATGATGCAAGAAATAGAATTAGAAAGATAGATCGTGATGAATTACTAGAAAAAATGGTTAAATTTTATGTTGGGATAGATAAGTAATGAGAATACTTGGCATCGATTATGGAGAAGCTAGAACTGGTTTTGCAATAACAGACAGTTTAAATATAACTGTGCAGGGAATTGAGACAGTAAAAAATGAAGGCAATGATAAGGTTCTCTTAAAGAAAATAGATGAACTACTAGAAATTTATGAAATAAAGACAATTGTTGTAGGTATGCCATTCAATATGGATGGATCTGAATCTAAAAGAATGGAACTAACAAAAAAGTTTATACATAAATTAAAATGCAAATATAATAAAATAAAAATCGATTATATAGACGAAAGACTTACAACTGTTGCAGCACATAAAACAATGAACTTTTTAAGCATAAATAAGCATAAAAAAAGAAATATAGTAGATACTATATCTGCAGTGTATATTCTAGAAACATATGTTGAAAAGGTTAAAAACCAAAACTAATTTTAATTGTAAAAAAATATATAAACTAAATATTTTATGCAAAATTTTCAATAGTGTTAATATAAATTTAACACTGTAAAAACGTAAGGATATAAAAGCATTTTATTACTAAAAGATATTAAAATTAAATTATATAAATAAAAATGTTGTTTTAAAAGCCTTATTAAAATGAATTAAAAAAGAATATTAAGGTATTATGAACAAACAGCATATTTAAAGAAAGGATGTAAAAGAATGGATGAAAATTTAAATGAAGAAGAATCAGATAACATTGTCATTTTAAACGATGAAGAAGGAAATGAAGTTAAATTTGAATTTTTAGATTTAGTTGATTATGAAAATGAACAATATGTAGTATTATTACCTATGGCAGAAGGCGATGAAGAAGAAGAGGGGGAGGTAGTTATATTAAAATTAGAGGATAGCGATGAAGATTCTGACCAAGAGTCTTATGTTAGTGTTGAAGATGAAGATGTATTGATGAATGTATTTGAAATATTTAAAAACAAATTTAAGGATGATTTTGATTTTGTTGATTAAAATTTGCTAGATAAAATAGAATAGCCATTAACATTGTACAAAAATATTTTGTTTGTGGCAAAGTATGTTAAGGTGTTCTAAGTTAATATTTTGAGCACCTTTAATTATGAAACTATAATATTTTAAGGTATAAAATAATAAAAAATTAGATGAAAAGGAGGAAATATGTTAGATTAGAGATAACATATGTAATAAGAAAATGAGAAATTTATCGTCATGGCTTTTGGTAATGTTTATGGGAATGTTTTGGATTTTTAGAGTTATAGTTGCTTTATCTGTTCAATTCGGTGGTACAGATTTCGGTGGTTTTATTGCTTTTAATTTTAATACAGAAATTATATTATTATTTACTACAATTTTATGTCTTATTTTAATATTAAGAAGATCATTAGTAGGAGCAATTGCATACGTAGCTACATATGGATTCTATTTTGGAACATATATTTTTAATAATCTTATTGTAAATAGACCAGAAACAGGTTTATCGATGGATATATTACAAAATGTATTTGCAGCTGCCTTAGGAGTTATTTTGTCCGTATTAGTATTAATAGATTTATTGATTGATAAGGCTACTAGAAAAAGTCATTCAGATAGAAAAACGGATTGGTTCTTTAAGACTGATAAGTTTGATAGAAAATATGATGAGAGAGCTGATAAAAATCAATATAGAAATTATTAAAATTTTGAAGATTGTTATTAAACTGATATAATAACATAAGTAAATACTAGATTAAATAATTTAATAGAAAATCGACTATGATCATTGATATTGTGTCATAGTCGATTCCGTTTTTAAGATTATAAGCCAAATCCAATATACTAATTAATTTACTGAAAATTTCTGCTTTACTGTATCAATTTTTGTTTGTTCGACAACTTCTGTTTTATACCAACCTTTTTCAGACATTAAATTATATAATTTATTTTGAATATCTAAAGATGTATTTAAAGCATCTTTAAAAGCACAATGCACTTCAGCTGTAGATGATTCAATTGTACCATGAAGATATAAATCGCAAACTCCTTTTATTATTAATAACTCTTTTTCCATTAAATCTTTATCTTCCATATGTTCCTCCTTATAATAAATTTAAAAATTTGTTAAATAATTCTGTATGCTTTTGCTCTAACTCTTTCATATAATTAGAAAGATTAGGATCTGTTAAATTGTCGAATGCTTTTTGACTACAAGATTTCATAAATTTTTCATGTCCTAAAGCATCTTCAACATACAATAATTCTTTATTTGTCATAATATCACCACCTAAAAACAGTATTTCCCAAATTACCAAATATATACATATATAAAGTAAATCTATATGAAGCTT
>CANQFW010000010.1 GCA_947599995.1 uncultured Clostridia bacterium | reverse complement strand
TTATTACTAGGCTGGAAAAATGGAATACTAGTAGGGACTGCATCTGGCGTTACAATAGGAGTAACACTTGGAATAATAGATGATAGTGCTCCATTAGTAGTTGGAGCATATGCAATTTCAGGAATGATAGCAGGAGCTTTAAATAAGCTTGGAAGACCAGGGGTAATAATAGGTTTTATATTTGGAAATATAGTATTATCGTATTCCTCAAATGGTGGTATAGAAAATTTAATATTATTCAGAGAAATACTAATTGCAGGAATTGCACTTCTTGCTGTACCTAGGCAAATTAATATTAACATAGAAAATATAGTGGGAAAAGATAAATTTTTGCCTGTTGCAAATAACATAAGATTAGATAAAAGCAAAGAAGTTGTTCAAAAATTAAGCAATGTATCGAAAGCAGTAGAAGACATGGCAAATGCCTACAAAACAGTTGCTGTAGCTAAAGTAGATGAAGCAGATATAATAGAAAAAAATAAACAAACTTTTATATCCGAATTACTAAATAATTTAGAAAATTTAAATGATAATATTCTGTATGAATATATAAAAGATGTAGAAGGAGAAAATGTTGATAATATATTTAAACTATTACTTGAAAAACAGTCAATAGATGAAAAAGATTTGATAGAAATTTTAGCAAAACAAAACAGTTTTCTAATAGAATCTGATGAAAACAATGGCAATGATAAAAAAGATTTAAAGGCTATGGTGGATGCAATTAATTCTGCTTATAAAATTGGAAAATTAAATTTTATTTGGACAAGTAGATTAAAAGAAGAAAAGCAAAATATGGAAAATCAATTAAATGGAGTCTCAAGAGCTATTTTAGACATTGCAGAAGATATGCAAAGACAAAATGCACCTAGTGAAGAATATAAAGATGAAGAAGAGCAGATTATATATTTATTAAAACAAAAAGAAATTTTAGTGCAGGATATATCTATAAAAAAGAATACAAGTGGTAGAGTCATAATAGAATTATACATAGAAACTGCTCAAATAAATGAATTAGATAAGCAAATAGAGAATATACTAACAAAAGTATTAAATGAGAAAATAATAATAAATTTTGAGGAAGAACTTAAATTCGAGAAAATGACAAAATATACCTGTATGGCAGACGATAAATTTTTAATAACAATTGGACAAGCAATTGCTGTAAAAGATAATAAGGACATTTCTGGAGATAGTGTACTAAAAATTAGACTTAAAGATGGCAAATATTTAATAGCTATAAGTGATGGAATGGGATCTGGTCCTGAAGCAAGAAAAAGCAGCCAAATAGTTATAAAAATGCTACAAAGATTATTAAATTCTGGATTTGAAAAAAATACATCAATAGATTTAATAAACTCAAGTTTATTAAATGTTTCAGAAGATGTTTTTGCGACTTTAGACATTGCAATAGTGGATTTATATAAAGGAAATGTAGAATTTATTAAAAGTGGAGCATGTCCAACATATATTAAAAACGGGAAAAAGGTGCAGATTATAAAATCACTTGCGCTTCCAGCAGGAATTTTAAAAGACATAACAGGAGAAATATTTGACAAAGACATTGAAAATGAGGAAATAATGGTCATGTGCACAGACGGAATAATTGATTCAAATGTTGAATATAAAAATAAAGAACTGTGGATTAGATATTTATTAGAGGATATGGATAATAGTAATCCACAAAAAGTGGCAGACATTATACTTAATGAGTCAATTGATAATAATTTTGGAAAAATTAAGGATGACATGAGTGTAATAGTTTGCAAATTTGTACATAAATAAAAATGTAAAAGTGGAATTTTAAAATTCCACTTTTACATTTTTAAAGACATAATTAATAGTTAATACATAAGTTTAATTATTTCTTTTTTTGCTCTTCTTCTCTTTGGGAATGATAACATTTTTCTTCTTCTCCGATGAGACAGGCTTGTCAACTATAAGATGATCATAAACTTGAGAAATATCCAAATTTTTTCCATCACCAGTTATAATTTTCATTTCTTTTTTTTGAGCATCATCATTTTTTTTATCAGACATATTTTTACTCCTTCTATGCTTTTTATATTCTATATCATAAAAATAAAAAAAGTACAAGTAAAGTAGGAAAAAAATATAAAAAATATTTTATTTGAACATTAGTAATACATTTTCAATATAAAAAAGAATAAAACACTTAGCACAAACATAAAAATGTAAAGAAAAAACAAAAAAAAACTATACAAAATAGCGATTTTGATATATAATACAAAAATAAAACAAGAAAGGAAAATTAATATGAATTTAAAAGATATATTAAGTGGTATAAGTGGATTAAAGGCAAAAGGAAATTTAGACATAGAAATAGAAGGAATTGAAAACAATTCGAAAAATGTAAAGCAAAGCTATTTATTTGTAGCAATAAAGGGGTTTACAGTTGATGGTCATGATTATATTAAAAACGCTATAGAAAATGGAGCTATAGCGATTGCAGTAGAAGAAGGATTTAATATAAAAAATGCAAATATCCCAGAAGATATAACAATAATAATGTCAAAGGACAACAGAGAACTTTTAGCAATATCAGCTTGTAACTTTTATAACAATCCATCTAGAAATTTTAAATTAATAGGAATAACAGGAACAAAGGGAAAAACAACCACAACCTTTATGATAAAAGAAATTTTAGAAGAAGCGGGAAAGAAAGTGGGATTAATTGGAACAGTCGCAACATACGTAAATGGAAAAAGGCTTGCAAATTCAGAAAGAACAACACCAGAGAGCCTAGAGCTTCAAAAAATATTTGCCAAAATGCGTGAAGAAGAGGTAGAATATGTTGTAATGGAAGTATCATCTCAAAGTTTAAAACTACATAGAGTAGATGGATGTGACTTTAACCTTGTAGTATTTACAAACTTTTCAGAAGACCACATAAGTGAAAAAGAACATCCAGATATGCAAGATTACTTTGAATCAAAATTAAAACTTTTTAACATGTGCAAAAAAGGATTTACAAATATAGACGATTTGTATGGAGCAAAAATTCCAAAGCTATTTCCAGAAAGTGATATAGCAGGATATGGAATAGATAACTATGGAAAATTCTTAGCAAAAGATATAACAATAACAAATTCATATGTAGATTTTAAGTTTAAATTATCAGATAGAAATGAACGTATAAAAGTTGACATTCCAGGAAGATTCACAGTTTACAATGCTTTAGCTGCAATTTGTGTTTGCAAAGATTTAGGAATAGAACCAGAATGTATAAAGCAAGCATTATTAAAAATAAAAGTACCAGGTAGATCGGAAATGGTAGAAAATAAATTAGAATTACCAATAATGATAGACTATGCACATTCACCAGAAAGTTTGCAAAATATATTATCAGCAGTAAAAAGCTATACTAAAGGTAAAGTAATATCGGTATTTGGATGTGGTGGAGATAGAGATGTAAGAAAAAGACCATTAATGGGAGAAATTTCAGGTAATATTGCGGATTACACAATTATAACCTCAGATAACCCTAGAACAGAAGATCCAGAGAAGATAGTAAATCAGATAGAAGAAGGAATAAAAAAGACAAAGGCAAAATATGAAATTATAGTAGACAGAGTAGAAGCAATAAAGAAAGCAATATCTATTGCCAACAAAGGAGATATAGTCGTTTTAGCTGGAAAAGGCCATGAGCCATATCAAGAAATAAATGGAAAGAAATATCCATTTGACGAAAGAATAATAGTAAACGATATAATAAACAAAACAGATAAGAAAGGTAAATAAAATGAATTTTCAAACGATAATATTAATAGGAACGTATTTAATTACAGTAGTAATTGCATTGATATTAATTCCAATACTAAAGAAAATAAAGGTAGGGCAAATAGAAAGAGAAGATGGACCTCAGTCACACCTTAAAAAGCAGGGAACACCAACAATGGGTGGAATAATATTTATGATTGCAATTGCAATAAGTACATTTGCAAGCTTTACATACTTTAAGATTAGAGGAAATCAAGAGATAGCAAATAATCTTATTCCGATGCTACTTTTAACAATAGGATTTGGAGTCGTAGGTTTTGTAGACGACTTTAAAAAATTAGTTTTAAAAAATACCACAGGACTAAAGCCAAGTTATAAAATGCTAGGATTACTATTTATATCAGTTTTATATACTCTGTTTATAGTAAGATTCTCGTCGGCAGGAACAGAAATGTTTATACCAATTATTAAGATAAAAATAAATTTACCAGTATTTGTTTACATACCATTTGCAATACTTGTAATACTTGCAACAACAAACGCAATAAATCTAACAGATGGAGTAGATGGTTTATCTTCAAGCGTATGTGCAATAATAATAACTTGTTTAACAGTAATTAGCATGAAGAATAATGTACCAGAAGTTTCAATTTTTGGAAGTGTAGTTGTAGGAGCTGTTTTAGGATTTTTAACATTTAATCTTCACCCGGCAAAAGTAATGATGGGAGACACAGGGTCACTTTTCTTAGGAGGAGTAATATCAGGAATTGCATTATATTTAAAAATGCCACTAATATTAATTATAATTGCACTTATTCCAATTTTGGAAACACTATCTGTAATATTACAAGTAGCACATTTTAAGAAGACAGGAAATAGAATTTTTAAAATGGCGCCACTTCATCATCATTTTGAACTTTCAGGATGGAATGAAAATAAAGTAGTAAGAGTATTTTCAGTAGCTACTTTACTTGTATCGATTTTAGGTATCTTAATGATTTAAAATGAAAGGAGAAAAAGTTTTGAGCAATAATACAGTAAAGAAAAAAAAGTTTTCAAGTTTTTTAGAAAATCCAATTGATTATACTTTATTAATAACAATATTACTGCTTTTAGCAATAGGGCTAATAATGGTACTTTCTGCAAGCTCTCCAACTTCACTTTCAGAATCAGGAAATAGTTACAAGTATTTTATAAAACAAGCAATTTTCGCAGCATTAGGCTTAGGCGCAATGTATTTAATTTCAAAAATAGATTATAGATTTTATAGAAAATTTTACAAAGTAGCATATATATTATCTATTGTGTTATTTATATTAGTTTTAGTTATAGGGAAGAAAATAAATGGAGCCAAGCGTTGGATCTATCTAACAGAAGCATTATCTTTTCAACCATCAGAGATTGTAAAATTTTTAATGATTATATTTTATGCTGCTGTTTTAACAAAAAATAGAAAAGAACTAGGAAAGTTTTTTAAAGGTTGGGTAAAACATCTAGCTTTTCTTATTCCAGTAATTGGATTGCTATTATTACAACCACATTTTAGTGCATCCATTGTAATAATAGGAATATGTGTAATAATGATGATAATAGCAGGGTGCAAATTATTTCAAATCGTTCTCCCAGGATTGGCGATAGGAATACCTGGTATAATTGCATTAATTATATTTGAACCATATAGGCTCTCAAGAGTAACTACATTTCTAAATCCATGGAGTGATGAATTAGGAGAAGGATGGCAGGTAATACAAAGTTTATATGCGATAGGGTCAGGTGGAATTTTTGGAGCAGGATTAGGTCAGAGTAAACAGAAATATTTATATTTACCTGAGCCCCAAAATGATTTTATTTTCTCAGTATTAGCAGAAGAAATAGGATTTGTAGGATGCACATTCGTTATAATTTTATTTGCAATTTTAATTTGGAGAGGAATTCTAATTGCGATGAAAGCACCAGATATGTTTGGAAGTTTGGTAGCAGTGGGAATCACTGCACTAATTGGAATTCAAGTAATGATTAATATAGCAGTTGTAACATCTTCAATGCCAGCAACTGGTATGCCACTTCCATTCTTTAGTTATGGAGGTACAGCATTGTTTATAATATTATGCGAAATGCGGAGTATTACTAAATATATCAAGGGCTGGAACCAATAGGTAGATTATAAAACATAATTATAAATTAAGATTACTAAAACCAATTGTAACAACAAGAAAAAAGAAAGGCGTGATTCAAATGAAAGTAATTATTGCAGCAGCAGGAACTGCAGGCCATATAAATCCAGGAATCGCTATAGCAAATAAAATAAAAGAGGAGGAAAAAGACTCACAAATTATATTTATTGGAACAGAAAGGGGACTAGAACAAGATCTAGTCCCTAGAGCTGGCTATGAGCTAAAAACAATAGATGCATATGGTTTATCAAAACAAATATCAATACAAAATTTAAAAAGAATGTGCAAGACAATTAAAGGAATAGGAATGGCAAAAAAAATTGTAAGAGATTTTAAACCAGATATTGTAATAGGAACTGGAGGATACATTTGTGGAGCAGTAGTATTAGCTGCCGCGAAAAATAATGTACCTGTTGTATTACATGAAAGTAATAGTTTCCCCGGAAAAGCAATTAAAATGATGGCAAAAAAGGCAAACACTGTGTTAGTATCTTTTGAAGACGCAAAAAAAAGAATTACTAAATGTAAAAATGTTGTACTTACAGGAACACCAGTAAAAATAAAAAAACAAGACTACAGTATAAATAAAAAAATGGAAATTATTAAAAGTTTAGGTCTTTCAGAATCAAAGCCAATAGTATTAATTTTTGGAGGAAGTCAGGGAGCACAAAAAATAAATGAGGCAATTATTGATATAATAAAAAATAAACTAAATAAGAATTACCAAATAATATGGGGCACAGGTCCAAAACAGTATGATATAATAAAAAGCGAATTACAAAAGATAAATATAAATATAGAAAAAATAGAGGACACCAAAATAGTGCCATACATATACAACATGGAAGAAGTAGAAAATGTGGCAGATGTTATTGTTGCAAGAAGCGGAGCAATGACTATAACCGAAATTTCTAACTTAGGTAAACCATCAATATTAATTCCACTTCCAAATGTAAGCAATGATCATCAAATGTACAATGCAAAAGTATTAGAAAACATTGGAGCAGCAAAAATTTTATTAAATGACACACTTAAAGGTGAAGAGTTGAACAATTCTATTAATGAGATAGTTTTAGATAGAAACACTTTAGATAAAATGGGAAAGAATGCAATTAAAATTGCTATAACAGATGCCCAAGAAAGGATTTATAGTGAAATAATCAATGTTTTAAATAATAAAAAACAAAAAGGAGGAATATGTTAGAAAAAATCTAGCATGTACTAAAAGGATGTTAAAAAAAGTATCATTAAGACTAATAATTACAATTTTAATTACAGAGCTAATAATTATGGGAGGATTTTTTGGAATACTAAAATATAATTTATCTAAAATAGATAATAAAATAACATCACAAGAAATTACCATGACTGAAGCATACGAGGCAATTAAAATGTTAGATGATAATGTTATTTTTATAATAATATTATTTATAATAGTGTTATTTTTTGTTTTATGTTTTATTTCAAAATATTTATCAAAAAATGTAATATATCAAAAAAATAAGATGATAGAGCCAACTAGCAAATCATCTGAAGACATAGAAATAAGAACTATTTTGCACCATATGACTGATGGAATTATAGCATTTAGTATTGATGGAAAAATAGCAATAATAAATCCTGCTGCTAAGAAACTTTTAGATATTGCACCAGAAGACTATACATTTGAAGATATATTCAACAAATTTAAATTAAATATGAATATGGAAAAAATAATATACTTAGAAAATTTAACATCAAGTGAGCAAAAAATTGATGTACAAGACAGAACTGTAAATGTATTATTTGCACCATTTAAAGATAAAGAAGAAAGACCAGGAGGAGTAGTTGCAGTTATACAAGATATAACAGAACATGTAAGGCTGGACAATATGAGAAAGGAATTTGTAGCAGATGTGTCTCATGAACTTAAGACACCAATTACCTCGATAATGGGATATGCAGATACCCTTTTAGAAGGAGAATATGATAAAAAAACAGAAAAAGAATTTTTAGAAGTAATTGCATCAGAAGCAAGAAGAATGGCAAGATTAGTAACAGATTTACTAGAGCTTTCAAGAATTGACAGTAATAAAAAGAAAGTAAAAAAAGAAAATTTTGATTTAGGGGAACTTGCAAAGATATGCCAAAGTAAACTTGCTATAGAAATTAAAAAGAAAAATCACCAAGTAGATTGCTTTGTTACTGCAGATGTCCCACCAGTTTATGCTGATAGAGATGATATAGAAAGAGTAATTCTAAATATTTTAACTAATAGCATAAAATATACTGCTAATGGTGGAATTATAAAAATATATGTTGGTTTTGTGTATAATGATGCATATATAAAAATTATAGATAATGGAATTGGAATACCAGAGGAAGATTTGAACAGAATTTTTGAAAGATTTTATAGAGTGGACAAGTCAAGAACTCGCGAGATGGGTGGAACAGGACTTGGACTTTCGATAGCTAAAGAGATTTTGGACAAGAATGGAGGAAGTATTGATATTAAAAGTCAAGTAAATAAGGGAACAGAAGTTGTCATTAAGATTCCTACTAGAAAAAAATAGTAATGATTTTTTCTTAGCTAAGCTAAAAAATAGATGAATTCTAATTTACATAGCAAAAATAACAAAGGATGAAAAATAACCATATAAATTGAATTAATTTTAAAATTTAAATATTATGTCATAAAAAATATTGTCCATGTATAAGAAGAGGAATATTTTACAAATGGACAATCCATAAATATAATCATTATAGAAAGAGAGTTTAAAACAATGTTTGAAATTTTAGAACATACAATATTAGAAACAATAAAACTAATCCCTTTTCTATTTATAACATATATAATAATGGAATACATAGAAAATAAAACAAACAATAAAACAAGAGAAACAATAAAAAAATCAGGAAAATTTGGTCCTTTAATTGGAGGAATAGTAGGAATATTCCCACAATGTGGATTTTCAGTATCGGCCACTAATTTATATGCAGCTAGAGTAATAAGCATGGGAACTTTAATCGCGGTATACTTATCTACATCAGATGAAATGCTACCAATATTTATATCAAAACCAATACAACCAAGTTTAATTGGCAAAATTTTATTAATTAAACTTGTAATCGCGATAGTTTGCGGATTTATTGTGGATTTCATATTTAGGGCTATAAATAAAGAAAATAACAATAAAGAAGAAATTGCAAATATATGTGAACATGAGCACTGCCACTGTCATGAAGATGGGGTTTTTAAGTCATCCATAAAACATACATTGAACATAACGATATACATATTAATAACTACATTAATAATAAATATCATAATTCAATTAATAGGAGAAGAAGCAATTGAAGGATTTTTAACAAACAATTTAATACTAGGACCAATTATATCAAGCTTAGTTGCATTAGTACCAAACTGTGCGGCATCAGCTATAATAACTAACCTATATGTAGAAAATGTAATAAATGGAGCTTGCCTAATTTCAGGGCTACTTACAGGAGCGGGAGTAGGTCTAGTGGTATTATTTAGAGTAAATAAAAATATCAAAGAAAATATAAAAATAATATCTATTGTTTATTTAGTTGGAGTAATTTCAGGAATTGTATTGCAATCATTACATTTAATGTAAGATTGTGTATTTATAATCAAATAATAAACACAATAAAGTAAAGACAATAGAAAAAATAAATCAGGATAATATATTAGAAAATATCCTGATTTATTTTTTTAATTATTAGAATTATTTTTCTTTAAATTAACTATAATAGCATCATCATTATCAATCAAAAATTTTGAATTATTCTCTTTTATAGGATCTACTTCTCCATAGTTATCTTCAAATTTTAATTTTTTTAAATCAAATTTCTTTTTCTTAAAAACACTATCTTCTGAAAATGAGCCATTAGTAAATTTTTCAAAATTATAATTTTTAGCCATGTGTTTTTCCTTATGTTTAGATGCTATAAAATCTAAATTTCCTTCACTGCCTGCAGGCTTTCCAGAATCTGCTATTATTTTGTAAGAACATTGTTTAAGTGAGAATGTAGCCATTTTTCCAGCCTTTACTTTATCTGACGTTTTAAAAGATACGCCTCCCATTTTAGAATCATATTCTCCTTTAGAACCATCGAAAGAACGTGAATATTCCCAAGTTTTCCATTGACCAATTTCCTTTTGCCACCAATCTAATTCTTCTGCTGGTGCTGCTCCTCCAGTAAATACCTTACTTGCACAGTTTGATAGTATAGTACTATTTATTTGGTTGCCTCCAATAATATTTGTATTTAACATATAAATACTTTGTGCAGAGATTGTGGTACCAACTTTATATTTTCTATATGTGGCAAAAATTGATTCTGTATCTTTACTTAAAAATTCTGGGAATTCATCTATATATAAGAAATTTGGTATTCTAGAACTTTCATTTCCAGGTCTTCTTAAAATGGCATTTTGCATTGAAAGTAGAAAAAATAGTCCAAAAGCCTTATTTACATTCTTACCTGCTTCACCTCTTCTAGTACAGATAAATATAAAATCACCATGTAATAATGCGTCATCAAAGTTTATATTAGTATGCCTATTGCACAAAATATTTTTAATACTAGGAATTCTTAGAAGATTCTCAAGTTTACTTGCAAGTGAATACGTATATTGTTCTGTAGTTTGAGTACCTTTTCCAGTACGGTAGAAATTTCTCTCAAAGTATGATATTTGCATAGCATATTTTGCTGACAATTCAGGGTCAGATTTCAATATTTCAGTCATCTTTTCAACTAAATCAAATTTAGATAAAAGTGTTAATAAATCTTCCATATTAGGTAAAATTCCATCATGCATTTTTGGATAAATTACCTTTAAAAGTATAGCTAAATTTTCTAATATTTGTATATTAACATCCTCTTTATTAACATCTTTAACTTCCTGAATATTACCTGAAGATATTCCATTAAGAACAGAAGAAAGTGTAATTGCAATTTTTGCGGGATCATCATACACAAATGGATTTAATCCTACAGATGCCTCTGGTTTTAAGGGATCAACAAGGTAATAATTTATTGCATAATTATCACAGATTTTCATCATATTTGAAATCGTATCAAAGTCTGGAGACATGTAAGTTAAGCCTAAATCTTTGTAAACAATTTCAGGAGATGAAGATAAAATCATTTTTTGCATAAATGTTCTGTATAAAGTATCTTTTCCAAAAGTAGGAGAAAGCATATTTAATGTAAAATTCTTATTTAGGTAATCATTACTGTAAGGTGCTGAAAGTGAAGCAATACCCGTTTTCAAAGCAGTGTATCCAAGTTCTTTAGATGCTTCCCTGAAAAAATATTTTCTTTCTATATCTTGAGCAATCATTGGTTCAAATACTAAAGAAGTTTTTCCAGTTCCAGAACCTCCACAGACAAACAATGAACTAAACCTTGCTTTTTCACCAAATAAAACACTTTTTGCAGTATAAGCATCCTTTACAAAACTAACATCACAGGAATATGGTCCATGATTTGCATTTGGATTTGAAAGGTTTATTCCTTTAAAATCCCAAAGAGATTTTACTTTTTCACCAGAATCATCTATATTGAATATGATTTTCTTTATGAAAGGATATACAGTAACCAATGGTATGTATAAAGCAATTGAACAGAAAGCTGAGTGCGCTAAATCTGCAAAATTGGTTATAATATAGACATAGTTTGGAACAGATAAGAATGATAACCAAAGACCCATGTTAAGCCATTGTGATATCATCGAAATTGTTATTATATATATTCCTATCATATAAACATAGAACATGGTTACTTTTATACCTTTACTATTAGCAAAAGATGAAGAACCAAAAAAAGCAAAAGCAAAGGTTGGACATGCCAGTGCTAGAGTGTATTTAAAAGGTCCCCAATAGTTTGTTGAAATTCCAGTAAATATCATAATTAACATTTCAACAATTCTATCTACACATATATATATTGAAACTAAAGTTAATATATATGTAAAAAATGTATTTCTATTAACATTTAATTTCTTTAAAAATTTATCTAAAGTTTTTGCAAATATATTATCTAATGAATTTGTTATCGATTTAAAAAAGTTCATATCTTAATACCCCTATAATATTTTTTCATAATATATTATCCTATAAATTAAAGAAAAATACAAGAGTTTATAATAAAAAAATCAAAAAAATGTTGACAAAAGCAATTAATTATAGTAAAATAATCATGTTACAAGAAGAAGGTCCACTTCTCACCTTAACTTTTCAGGAAGAGGTTAGATAATTTAATATTATTATTTTCATACGATTTAATAGTATTTTGTGGATAAAATTGGCTTGTAACGAAAGTCAATTTTTTTTAATTCTAAGGAAGCGAAAAATCTTTAAAGTTGATATAAATCTATTTAAGATACGCTTAATGTAGAAATAAAAAATGCAAAATTTAGATTTTTTTGGATTATAATAAAATCTAAAAAGTCTTGATTTAGTATTTTATGTTTTGGGAGGTGTTTTTTATAAAACAAGAATTACCAATAAATGGTCAAATTAGAGCAAAAGAAGTGCAACTAATAAACGATGAAGGAGAGAAGTTAGGTGTTTTATCTATAAAGGAAGCTTTAGAAAAAGCTCAAGAAAAAAGTTTAGACTTAGTATTAGTAGCACCAAATGCAAATCCACCTGTTTGCAAAATAATGAATTACGGGAAATATAAATTTGAGCAATCAAAAAAGGAGAAAGAAGCAAAAAAGAAGCAAAAAGTATTGGAAGTAAAAGAAATTAGAATTACTCCTAATATTGAAGAACACGATTTTGAATTCAAAGCCAAAAATGCAAGAAAATTTATTGAAAGCGGAAATAAATTAAAAATAACAGTAAGGTTTAGAGGAAGAGAAATAAATAACTCCAGAATGGGAGAAAATGTTCTAAATAAATTTATAGAAAATTTATCTGATATTGCTGTTGTTGAAAAAAGACCAAAATTAGAAGGTAAAAATATGTTTATTATGCTAGCAAAAAAAGCTTAATATAAATAACAAAATTGAAAGGAGTTTTAATTATGCCTAAAATGAAAACAAATAGAGCTGCTAAGAAAAGATATTCTTTAACAGCAAAAGGAAAAGTAAAAAGAACGACATCAGGAAGAAGACACTTACTTGCAAATAAAACAAAAAGACAAAAATTATCAAGCAGACGTCCAGGAGCTTATGCTGATAAGAGTTGTGAAAATACAATAAAGAAATTATTACCATATGGTAACTAATATTAGAGGAGGGAATAGTAAATGGCAAGAGTAAAAACCGCAAAAATAACAAGAGCAAGACATAAAAAAGTTTTAAAACAAGCAAAAGGATATTTTGGGGCAAAACATTATAGATTTAGAAATGCTAACCAAGCAGTATTAAAATCACTATCTTACGCCTATGTAGGAAGAAAAGATAGAAAGAGCAATTTCAGAAAATTATGGATAGCAAGAATAAATGCTGCTGCAAGACAAAATGGAATTACATATAGCAAGTTAATAGCAGGTCTTAAAAAAGCAAATGTTAATATAAATAGAAAAATGCTTGCAGAAATAGCTGTTTCAGATGTTAAAGCATTTGAAGAAATAGCTAATATTGCTAAAAAAGCATAGATAATATATAAATATTCAGTTAGAAGTTTAACTTTTAACTGAATATTTTGTTACTGTGTAAATTTTATAAAATCCTAGATTTGAATCAGTAACAACATTTTCTTAAATAATCATTACCTGTTATTGCAAAAATAAAATAAATATAGTATTATACATTAGTAATATAAGATAAAGTATTAATATTGCCAAGATATTATAGTCAAGTTTATAAAAGGAGGAAATGCTAGTTTTATAGGAGCTTGCATAATTAAAAAATTGAAAGAAAAAATATTTAAGTTTATTAAGGAGAATAATTTAATTATTCCAAAAGAAAAAGTAATACTTGGAGTATCAGGAGGACCAGACTCTATGTGTATGCTAGATAACTTAAGAAAAATTAAAGAGGACGGAAAATTAGAGTTTGAAATTATAGTTGCACATATAAATCACATGATTAGAAAAGAAGCAGTAGAGGACGAAGAATATGTAGAGAATTATTGTAAAAAAAATGGAATAAAATACTACATAAAAAGAATAGATGTAGATAAATATGCAAATAATAATAAAATGGGATTAGAAGAAGCTGGAAGATACATAAGATACCTTTTTTTTGATGAGGTTTTAAAAATGGAAAATGCAGATAAAATAGCAATTGCTCATAATAAAAACGATAAGGCTGAAACAATTATTATGAATCTGCTAAGAGGAACTGCTTTGCCAGGACTAAAAGGCATAGAACCTATGAGAAATAACAAATATGTAAGACCTATATTAAATTTAGAAAGATGGGAAATAGAAAAATATTGTGAAGATAACAATTTAAAACCAAGAATAGACAAAACAAATTTCATAAATGATTGCACTAGAAATAAAATAAGAAATATAGTAATTCCATATATAAAAACAGAATTCAATCCAAATATTATAGAAAATTTAAATAGATTATCAAAAATAGTATCAGAAGAAGATTCATTTATGCAAAAATATACAGAAAATGTATATAACAATATATTAATTAGGGAATGTGAAAATCAAATAATTTTAGATTTAAAAGAGTTCAATAAGCAGGAAAATGTTATAAAAAAGAGAATAATAATATATAGTATTTATAGAACTTTAGGCACGACGCAGAATGTTGAAATGATAAATATAGATGATATAATAAAATTGTGTGCTAATAACATTGGAAATAAATATTTAAAACCAAATAAAAATATCAAGATTTTGGTAAATAAGGGAAAAATATTTTTTGATAAGTTATAGATATCAATAAAGAAGACCATTTACTAAGAATTTATATAACTGTCAATCTGTAATTAAACAAAATTACTATATAAAAATAAAAGAAATCCAATACAAAAATGCTTGCAAAAAAAATATATATGTGATATATTGCAATTGCTAAAGTATTTAAGGGAGGAATTAGAGTGAAAAATGGAATTAAATCATTAGCTACATGGCTAATTATAGGAATTATCGTTATTGTTGTTGTATCGTCACTAATAGAAAACGATAATTCAAAAATTAAATATTCAGAGTTAATTGAAAATATTGAAGCACAAAATGTAGAAAGCATAAAAATAGCATCAGATGGTTCAACAGCAGCTGTTACACTTAAAAATGAAGAGACACAAAAGGAAGTTAATATTCCGAGTTTAGATAGTTTCATGACATATTGTGAGGAATATATAAAAACAGGAAACTTAAAATTGGAAAAATCATCTCAATCTATTTGGGTTACTGTTTTAAGTTTAATAACACCATTTGGATTACTAATAATATTCTTCATATTCTGGTTCTTTATGATGAATAATAATAATGGACAATCAGGAAGCAAAACAATGAGCTTTGGAAAGAGTAGGGCAAGACTACTAAACACATCTGAAAAAAATAAAATAACATTTGACGATGTTGCAGGAGTAGATGAAGAAAAAGAAGAATTAGAAGAGATAGTAGAGTTCTTAAAAAATCCTAAAAAATTTACCGATATGGGAGCTAGAATTCCAAAAGGAGTTTTATTAGTAGGTCAGCCAGGAACAGGTAAAACTCTTTTAGCAAAGGCAGTAGCTGGAGAAGCAGGAGTACCATTTTTCATAATAAGTGGTTCTGATTTCGTTGAAATGTTCGTTGGTGTTGGTGCATCAAGAGTAAGAGATTTATTTGAGCAAGCGAAAAGAAATAGTCCTTGTATAATATTTATAGACGAGATAGATGCAGTAGGACGTCAAAGAGGTGCAGGACTTGGTGGAGGACATGATGAAAGAGAACAAACATTAAACCAATTATTAGTAGAAATGGATGGATTTGCCGCAAATGAAGGAGTTATTGTTTTAGCTGCAACAAACAGACCAGACGTATTAGACAAAGCTTTATTAAGACCAGGAAGATTTGATAGACAAATAGTAGTGGGATCTCCGGATGTAAAGGCAAGAGAGCAAATACTAGAAGTTCATAGTAAAAAGAAGAGATTATCAGATGATGTAGACTTAAGAGTAATTGCAAAAAATACATCAGGATTTGCAGGGGCTGATCTTGAAAATGTATTAAACGAAGCAGCACTTTTAGCAGCAAGAAGAAATTTACCAGAAATTGGAATGAAGGAAATAGAAGATGCCATGGTTAAAGTAACTATGGGACCTGAAAAGAAAAATAAAGTAAGAAGTGACCACGAGAAAAAATTAGTTGCATACCATGAAGCAGGTCACGCAGTAGTAAGTAAATTCTTACCAACACAAGATCCTGTACATGAAATATCTATTGTGCCTAGAGGAATGGCTGGAGGTTACACTATGTATAGACCAACAGAAGATAAGTCATTTATGTCTAGAACTGCAATGGAAGAACAAATTGTTTCTTTACTTGGAGGAAGAGTTGCAGAAAGCTTAATTTTAAATGATATTTCAACTGGTGCAAGCAACGATATTGAAAGAGCTTCTCAAATTGCAAGAGATATGGTGACTGTATACGGTATGAGCGAAAGATTAGGAACAATTATGTTTGGTGGAGGTCAAGGAGAAGTATTTTTAGGTAGAGATTTAGCTCAAACTAAAAATTATTCAGAAGAAACAGCAAGCATCATTGATGAAGAAGTAAAAGTTATAATTGATAGAGCATATAATATGGCAAAACAAATACTATCTGCTAATATAGATAAACTTCATATAGTTGCTGGAATACTGTTGGAAAAAGAAAAAATTGATGGAGAAGAGTTTGACAGAGTTTTTAATGGGTAGTTAAAAAAATGAAGTGGCAGAAGTTTTGCTACTTCATTTTTTACACCTTTGGATATTTGATGATTTTAATATCCATCTAGAATTTTTAAAAATTAGAATTTGTAAGAATGAAAGGAGAAAACAAATGAATTATGCAGATATTAAAGAGGTTGATGTTCAAGATGGAACAGGAGTAAGAGTAGCTCTTTATGTAAGTGGGTGCCATTTTCATTGCAAGGGGTGCCATAATAGAGAAGCATGGGATTTTAAATATGGCAAAGAATATAATGATGAAACTGAAAAATACATATTAGATTTATTAGCTCCTGACTATATATCAGGTCTTTCGCTACTTGGTGGAGAGCCATTAGAGCCACAAAACCAAGAAGTCCTTGCAGAACTTGTAAGAAAAGTAAAGGAAAAGTACCCCAATAAGGATATTTGGTGTTATACTGGATATGATTTTGAAAAAAATGTATTGGGGCAGATGTATAAAAAATTTGATTATACTCCAAAATTCTTAGAAAATGTTGATATTATTGTAGATGGAGAATTTCAGGAGGACAAGAAATTAGTTGACCTAAAATTTAGGGGATCAACTAATCAAAGAAAGATTGACGTTAAGGAAAGTGTGAAACAAAATAAAATGATTCAACTTAAGTTTGGTGATGAAAATCGATACGAAACGTACAAAGTTATAACTAAAGATTTATAAATAAAGAAATAAAAAAGTAAATAGCAGAGCAAGGTTGAAAAATAATTGCAATTTTAACTATGTTAAAATTTAATTTTTTCCAACCGATTTGTGGCTTAGAAGGAAATGGAGGTTTAAAAATGAAAGTAATATTAAAAGAAAATGTAAAGTCAATAGGAAAAAAAGATGAGATAGTAAATGTATCAGATGGATATGCAAGAAATTTTTTATTTGTCAAAAATTTAGCAGTAGAAGCAAATAACGAAAATTTGTCAAAATTAAAATCTAGAAAAGATTCAGAACAATACAGAAAAAATCAAGATAAACAAGTAGCAGAAGAAGTTGCTAAAAAAATGCAAAAAATAAAATTACAATTTAGAGTAAAAACAGGAGAAAATGGTAAAATATTTGGAGGGGTATCTTCAAAAGAAATTCAAGAAAAACTAGAAAAAGATTATAAAATAAACGTTGATAAAAAGAAAATAGAATTAAAAGAAGCAATAAAAACACTTGGAATAACAAAAGTTCAAATAAAATTATTTGAGGGAGTAGTTGGTATACTAAAGGTTGATATAGTACCAGAATAAGTAAAAATAAAACGTCTACAAATTACCAATAGGAGATGAATAAAATGGAAATAGGAAAAGTACCACCACACGACATAGAAGCTGAACAGGCGGTAATAGGAAGCATGTTAACAGATAAAGACGCGGTAATGGCAGCTATAGAAAAATTAACAGAAAATAGTTTTTACAGAGATGACAATAAAGCGATATTCCAAGCAATGGTAAATTTATACAACAGGTCTGAACCAGTAGATATAGTAACAGTTAAAGACGAATTAACATCTATGGGACTTTTCGAAAAGGTAGGAGGACTAGAATATTTGGTAATGTTGCCAGACAAAGTTCCAACTACAGCGAATGCCCAAAAATACATTAAAATTGTCGAAGAAAAAGCTATGCTTCGTTCCTTAATAAAAACTGCAAATGAAATAATAGATTTAGGATATGATCAAACAGAAGATGTTGAAGATATAATGGCAAGTAGCGAAAAAAAGATTTTTGATATTATTCAAAAAAACAATCAAAAAAGCTATACTCCAATAAAAGATGTATTAATAGAAAGTTTTACAAAGCTTGAAGAATTATATAACCAAAAACAAAGAATAACAGGAGTACCAACAGGATTTATAGAACTAGATTATAAGACAGCAGGACTTCATGGTTCAGATTTAATTTTAATTGCTGCACGTCCCGCAATGGGAAAAACAGCATTTGCCTTAAATATAGCGGTAAACGCAGCATTAAGAGCCAATACACCGGTTGCAGTATTTAACCTAGAAATGTCGAAGGATCAATTAGTAGATAGAATATTATGCATGGAAGCAATGGTAGATAGTAATAAAATAAGAACAGGAAAGCTAGAAGAGGATGATTGGAGCAAACTTGCCGGAGTAGTAGGACCTCTTTCAGATTCAGGAATATATATAGATGACACACCAGGAATATCAATAATGGAAATTCGAACAAAATGTAGAAAACTTAAAATTGAGAAAAATATAGGACTAATTGTTATAGATTATATTCAGCTAATCCAAGGTACAGGGAAAAGGAACACAACTAGAGAACAAGAAATTTCTGAAATAAGTAGATCATTAAAAATATTAGCAAAAGAATTAAATGTACCAGTAATTGCACTATCACAGCTATCAAGAGCGGTAGAACAAAGACCAGATCATAGACCAATGCTTTCTGATTTACGTGAATCTGGAGCAATAGAGCAAGATGCGGACATAGTAATGTTTCTTTATAGAGATGACTATTACAATAAAGATACTGAGGAAAAAGACATATCAGAAGTAATTATAGCTAAACACAGAGGAGGTTCAACAGGAACTGTAAAACTATTATGGATGGGTAACTACACTAAATTTGTAAATTTGGCAAGAGGATTTGAAGAATAACTAATTATATACTAAAAAGGAGACTAAAATGTTTACAGATTATACAAAAATAATAATAAAATCAGGAGATGGCGGAAATGGAGCCATATCATTCAGAAGAGAAAAATATGTAGCAGCAGGAGGGCCAGACGGAGGAGACGGAGGAAAAGGAGGAGATATCTATTTTAAGGTAGACAAAGACAAGAATACTCTAATTGACTTTAGATACAATAAAAGATATAAAGCAAAAAATGGAGAAAATGGAAGTGGAGCAAGATGCAATGGAAAATATGGAGAAGACATCTATATTGGTGTACCAATAGGAACAATAATAAAAGATGCACAAACAGGAAAAATAGTTGCTGACCTTTCTAAACCAAACCAAGTAGAGTTAGTTCTAAAAGGAGGACGTGGAGGAAAAGGAAATTCACACTTTGCAACAGCAACAAGGCAAGCTCCAAGATTCTCACAAGATGGAGAAAAAGGCGAAGAAAAAGAAATAATACTAGAATTAAAACTCCTTGCTGATGTTGGACTATTAGGATTCCCTAATGTTGGAAAGTCAACATTTTTAAGTACCGTAACAGATGCCAAACCTAAAATTGCTAATTATGAATTTACGACCTTAGAACCGAACCTAGGAGTGGTAAAATCGAAAGAAGGGGAAAGCTTTGTTATAGCAGATATTCCTGGAATAATAGAGGGAGCAAGTCAAGGAGTTGGTCTTGGATTACAATTTTTAAGACATGTAGAAAGGACAAGGTTATTGCTTCATGTAATAGATGTATCTGGAATAGATGGAAGAAATCCAATTGATGATTTTAATACAATAAATAAAGAATTAAAAAAATATAGTGAAAAACTTGCAACAAGAAAACAAATAATTGTTGCAAGCAAGGCAGATATTATTCAAGATGAAACGTTATATAATGAATTAGAAAAGTTTGCTAAAGAAAATAATATAGAAATATTTAAAATTTCAAGTGTTACAGGAGAAGGAGTAGATAGACTTTTAAAATATGTAACAGATATATTAAAAACCTTGCCAAAAGAGGAACTATACGAAAAAGAAGAAAGAGTTATATATGAGTTAGAAGATAAAAAAGATGAATATGAAGTAAGTAAAACAAAAGATGGATATGAAGTTACAGGAAAGGCAATAGAACGAATAATTGGAAGAATAAATATAGATGATAACGAATCTATGTATTATTTCCATAAATGCTTAGAAAATATAGGCCTTAATAAAAAACTTAAAAGTATGGGAGTTAAAGAAGGCGATATTGTTAAAATAGACAGTTATGAGTTTGAGTGGTATGAATAAAGTTAAAACCCTATAGCGTTGGCTATAGGGCTTTAAAAATGTGCTTAAAAAATAATTTTTGAAATTAGAAATGTTTAGCTGCGTATTTAGCCAAATCGCTTCTAACAGATTCATCATCCATAAGACTTATCTGGGTACAGTAAATTGCACCTTTCATTTTTTCACTCAAATAAACAAGACCGTTATACCTTTCGGTCAGCAGAGGATTATCAATCTGAGTAGGGTCTCCCAAAAATACAAACTTGGATCCTTTACCTGCACGAGTTATAATTGTTTTAATAAGTTCTGGTTCGATGTTTTGTGTTTCGTCAATGATAAATAAGGTATTTACAATTGATCTACCTCTAAGTAGTTCGATTGCTTGAATTTGAATGCTGCCTTGATCAAAATAAAATTGACCATCCTCGTAATTAGGTTTTCTAGCAAAGTTCCTTTTTTCAGAGGTCGTTTGTTTTTTTACGCCGTTTATAAGAATATTTAAATTATCCTTAATTCCAGCAAGATAAGGACTCATCTTGTTTTCAAGTTCACCGGGGAGAAATCCTATCTTAGAAAAATCAGCCTTTCTTGTCACTAAGATTCTATCATATTTTCCTTTTTGCAATTCGTCAAGTGCAACAGCAAGAGAGCAAAGAGTTTTTCCTGTTCCAGCGTTGCCTTTTACAACAGTAAGTGGAGCATCATCATATAATGAAGCTATTAAAAGACGTTGACCATCATTTAAGGCAGATATTTCATATGGCTTTCTTGTAACTGAAATACGAACTATTTGATTTTTTACAATTTTACCATAAGCTTTAATGGGAGAAATTGTACCATCAATGTTATAATTATTGTAACACAATATAACATACTGATTTTCATAATAATCATAATTTTCAAAGCCTGGAATGTCTTGAATGAAGCATCCATTATTTTTGTAAAAAGAGTCAATGATGTCCTTAGTTACGTTGATACATATCCTTCCAGTATATTGGTCTTCAAGCCGTGGGAAAGTCTCATCCTTAAAGTTTTCAGCTTTTATGCCAATTGCGGTATCTTCTGCAATCATTTGAAGTATTGGATTATTAGTAACTAGTATTACATGTGCTCCTGCTTTTTTCATTCCTATACAAACCTTAAGTGTCCTTTTCTCAAAATCTGAAAGAAATGAATCTTGTTCCCATATACTAATGGACTCATCCCTAAAGTTTTTAACAATTTTAAGAATACTTCCATTGTTCTGCTTAACACCGCTAGATGTAAGTTCATCAAAATTGAATTTTCTTAAATACTCGAAAATTTCTCTGCGTATTTTCTCCTTTTCGATCGATAAGTGTTTCATTTGATAAACTTCATTAAGCACAGGCATCGGAATAACAATAATATTGTCAGAGCCAAATTTTAATGTAGATGTGCTTGATGAAAGTAAAGCATGGGGTCGAAGTACAAATGTCTTGGTCATAAAAGACCCTCCTTATATTATTTTTTAAGCTTAAGATTGACTTAAAAAGACAAGTTAATCCAAAAAGCTTTATGTAACAACATTATAACATATAAATTTTGCAAATTCAATAGTTATGTTAATAAATGTTGAGATAAGGGCTAATTAAAACACTTAAATTTTAATATAAACTATTCTCCTGTAATAATATTTAAAAAAAATGCACAAACTAATTCCAGGAGGTAACAAATGGAAGAAAATAAAGATGAGAAAATTAAACAAATGATAGATACTTTAGTAGAAAAAGCCAAAAAAGCATCTGAAGAATACTTAAAGCTAGACCAAAAAAAAGTGGACAAGATAACAAAAGCAATGTCAATGGCAGGACTGGAACATCATATGGAGCTTGCGAAAATGGCAATCGAAGAAACAGGAAGAGGAATTTATGAAGACAAAATAACAAAGAACATGTTTGCCACAGAATATATATACCATAGTATAAAATATGAAAAAACTGTAGGAATAATAAATGAAAATGATGAAGATGATTATGTAGAAATTGCAGAGCCAGTTGGAATAATTGCTGGAGTAACACCAGTTACAAATCCAACATCAACTACAATGTTTAAGTCAATAATTGCAGCAAAAACAAGAAATGTAATAATTTTTGGATTTCATCCATCAGCGCAGAAATGTTCAGTAAAAGCTGCTCAAATTTTAAAAGAAGCTGCAATAAAAGCAGGAGCACCAGAAAATTGCATTTTATGGATTGAAGAGCCTTCAATAACGGCTACTAGCATGCTAATGCATCATCCAGGAGTAAACCTGATATTAGCGACAGGAGGAACAGGCTTAGTTAAAAATGCGTATTCATCTGGAAAACCTGCACTTGGTGTAGGACCCGGAAATGTACCTTGCATTATAGAAAAAACAGCTAAACTTAAAACGTCTGTAAATGATTTAGTAATGTCAAAATCCTTTGATAATGGAATGATTTGCGCATCTGAGCAGGCAGTTATAGTTGAAAAAGATATTTATAAAGAATTTGAAGAATTAATGAGAAATGCAGGCTGCTATTTTACAAATGATGAGGAAAAAGAAAAATTAAAGTCAGCAATGTTTGATTATACTGAAGAATATGGATACAAAATAAAATCCCATATTCCTGGTCAAAGTCCCGAAAAAATAGCAAAGGATGCAGGTTTTGAGGTACCAAAAAATACAAAAGTAATAGTTGTATATGAAGAAGGAATTGGAGATAAATTTCCATTTTCTAAAGAGAAATTAAGTCCGGTTTTAACATATTATATCGTAAATAATTTTGATGAGGCATTAGATAAAGCGGAAAAATTAATAGAATTTGGAGGACTTGGGCACTCTGCAGTTATTCATTCCGAGAATAGAGATAAAATATTAGAATTTTCTAAAAAGATGAAAGCAGGAAGAATAATAGTAAACTCACCTTCAACTCATGGAGCAATTGGTGATATATATAATACAAATATGCCATCACTTACACTAGGATGTGGTTCATTTGGAGGAAATTCAACAACTGCAAATGTATCATCTGTAAATCTTATAAATATAAAAAGAGTTGCAAGGAGGAGAGTAAATATGCAATGGTTTAAAGTGCCAGAAAAGATATACTTTGAGGCAGGTTCAATACAATATCTTGAAAAAATGCCAGATATCGAACGAGCCTTTATTGTGACAGACCCTGGAATGGTCAAATTAGGATATGTAGATAGAATTTTATACCATTTAAGAAAAAGAGAAAATCATGTACACTGCGAAATATTTAGCGATGTAGAATCAGACCCTTCATTTGAAACTGTAAATAAAGGTCTAGAGCTAATGAGAAATTTTAAACCTGATGTTATTATAGCATTAGGAGGAGGAAGCCCAATTGATGCAGCAAAAGGAATGTGGCTATTTTATGAACATCCTGATGCAGATCCAGAAGGACTTAAACTAAAATTTATGGATATAAGAAAACGTACCTACAAATTTCCAAAGCTAGGAGAAAAAGCAAAAATGGTTGCAATTCCAACGACTTCAGGAACAGGTTCAGAAGTTACGTCTTTTTCCGTGCTTACAGATAAAGTTAATAATAAAAAGTATCCTTTAGCAGATTACGAACTAACACCAGATGTTGCAATTATCGATCCAGATTTAGTACTATCACTTCCAAAAACAGTGACAGCAGATACAGGAATGGATGTATTAACACATGCATTAGAAGCATATGTTTCTAATATGGCTTCAGATTATACAGATGGATTATCTGAAAAAGCGGTCGAACTTGTTTTTGAATATTTACCAAGAGCTTTTAAAGATGGAGCAAACGACAAATTAGCAAGAGAAAAAATGCATAATGCAAGTACTATTGCAGGAATGTCCTTTACTAATGCATTTTTAGGAGTAGGTCATTCACTTGCACACAAAATAGGTGCAGAATTTCATTTACCACATGGAAGAATTAATGCCATTTTACTACCATATGTCATTAGATATAATTCTAGCCTTCCAACAAAATTTGTATCTTTTCCGAAATATGAATATTTTATTGCAGATAAAAAATACGCTAATATGGCAAGAAAAGTAGGTTTAAAAGCAGACACGGTGGAAGAAGGTGTAAATTCATTAATCAATAAAGTTAAAGAATTAAATAAATTATTAAATATTCCACAGTCTTTTAAAGAATTGGGGATAGATGAGTCAGATTTTATGGATAAAGTTGAGTTACTAGCTGATAGAGCATTTGAAGATCAATGTACTACTGCTAATCCTAGACTTCCTTTGGTTTCAGAACTAAAGGAGATTTTGGTCAATAGCTACTATGGAAATGACTCAAAAAAATAATAAAATAAAAAGCTCTTTGAAACTGCTTTTAACGCATGTTTACATCAAGAGCTTTTTATTTTTCATGCTCTGGAAAAGTCAGCGTTAAAAACGATACACTTGACGTAGAGGAGAAATATGCCAATGTAACAAATTCTAAAAGCAATACTTTGTAAAATTTGTTAGTCCGTTTTTTTCAAATAATTTAAGGATTTTATAGTAAAAAATAAAAGTGAAAATATCAAATTTGACAAAAACCAAATTTAGCAGTAAAATATAAAAGTATAAAACAAAGAGGAGAGATTTAATGCAAAATAGCAATAGAAAATTATTCGATAGCTTAGTATCGAGGACAAAAATATATTTACTTATAATATTTATTTTATTAGTAGTAATATGTATTTTCAATAACAAAATGATAATACCTTCAATTATAACATTTGTCGCAATTATAGGTTATACATATTTTGCAAATAATAAAAGAAAAAGCGAAATATCTGAGCACTTGCAAGATTTAACTCTAAACGTAAATTCAGCTGCCAAAAATAGCTTAATACATTCACCTTTTCCGCTAATAATAGTTGAGACAGATGGAAATATTATATGGAAAAGTACAAAATTTGTATCCGAATTTGCAAATATAAACATAAATAACTATGTAAACGAATTAGTATCTGACATAAATAAAGAAATACAACAAAGAAAAGACAAAAAAGATAAATCAATAGTAAGCAATATAAAAATAGAAAATAAAACCTATAAGATTTTAGGTGAATTTGTTAAGTCTGGTACATCAGATAGAAAAAAGACAGATAAATATATGATGATACTCTATTTCATAGATGAGACAGAAGAAATAAAATTAAAAAAAGAATATATAGATTCAAAAAGTTGTGTTGGAATAATTATGGTAGATAACTATGAAGAAACAATGCAATTAATAGAAAACGAGCAAAGACCACAAGTTGTTGCAGAAATAGAAAAGACAATATACGAGTGGGCAAACGATGCAGAAGGAGTAATTGTAAAAGCAGATAGAGATAGATTTATTTATATATTTGAACATAAATACTTAGAAAAAATAAAGGAAGATAAATTTAGTATATTAGATGCTGTAAAAGAAATAAACATGCAAGGTAGCAATCAAATTACACTTAGCATTGCTATATCAAATGAAGGAAAAACAGATAAAGAAAAATATAAATCTGCACAAGCTACAATAGATGTGGTATTAGGTAGAGGAGGAGATCAAGCAGCAATCAGAGAAAATGGAAAGTATCATTTTTTTGGAGGACGTGCAACAGAAGTAGAAAAAAGAACTAAAGTAAAAGCCAGGATTGTAGCACATGCATTAGAAGAATTGATTTCAGAAAATAAACAAGTAATGATAATGGGTCATGTTAATCCAGATATAGATGCACTCGGATCAGCTATTGGTATGTATAGACTTGCGAAAAATCTTGGCAAAGAAGCATATATTGTTGCAAATACATCTGGAATGGCATTAGGTGGAGTTAAGGCATGCTTAGATGAAGAGATGGAGTATAAAAATGTAATTATAAATAAGGAAGTTGCAGAAAATATAATGACACCAGATACATTACTAATTGTGGTAGATACGCATAAATCAAGTTATGTAGAAGATCCATCTTTATTAGATATGACAAATAAAATTGCAGTAATTGACCACCATAGAAGAGGTCCAGATTTCATAGAAAAGAGTATTCTTACATTCCACGAAGTATATGCATCATCAGCTGCAGAGCTTGTAACTGAATTATTACAGTATACTCAAACACAAATTAAACTTTCTACAATAGAAGCGGAATGCTTATATGCTGGTATAATGATGGATACGAAAAATTTCACATTTAAAACAGGAGTAAGAACATTTGAGGCTGCGGCATATTTAAGAAAAAGTGGAGTTAATATTATAAAAGTAAAAAAATGGTTTCAAAGTGATTTAGAGACCTATAATAAAATTACAGAAATAATTAAGAATACAGAAATAATTAATGATACAATAGGAATTGCAACCTATAGTGAAGAAGATAAAGACGCAAATGTCATATGTGCAAAATCAGCAGATGAGATGTTAACAATAGGGAATATTTCAGCATCATTTGTTTTAGGAAATAATGGAAATCAAATTACAATTAGTGGCCGTTCGATTGGCGATATAAATGTACAAGTTATATTAGAAAAATTAGGCGGTGGAGGTCATATTACTTTGGCTGGAGCTCAAATTGAAGGAAAGAGCATGGAAGAAGTTAAAGAGGATTTAAAGGTTAAGATCGAAGAATATTTTGAGGAAATAGTAAATTAAAAAATAATATAATCGTTAACTAAGGCTAAATAATTTTGAAAATAATAAGATATAAAAGAAGTTCACATAAAACTATTGCAAAAAATAGAAAAATATGTTAAAATAAGGAATAGAAAGTTTTATGTAAAACGAAAGGAGAA
>CANQFW010000009.1 GCA_947599995.1 uncultured Clostridia bacterium | reverse complement strand
GTGAACATTAACTATTATACATAAATTTTTTAAAAATTGCAATACCTTTTTATTTTTTTACGAAATTAAAAGTTACTCTATTATTCGTACCCATTTTAATGGCAAATGCAAACTGTAATCTACATCTATTTACAGAATCTATGTTTACCAATAGTAATAGTTAATGGTCTAGACCAAATCCACTTATTTGTAGCAGTACTAGGATTAAAATAATATATTGCACCATAAGAAGGATCCCATCCATTTATAGCATCCTGTGCTGCCTTTATAGCAGAACTATCAGGGCTCATATTAACCTGTCCATCTGATACTGCATCAAATGCTCCAGGCTGATATATTACTCCAGCTATGCTATTAGGAAATGAACTACTCTTTACTCTATTCATAATTACTGCTCCAACCGCTACCTGCCCAGTATAAGGCTCTCCTCTTGCCTCTCCATAAATAAGATGGGCAAGTAAATTAACATTATTCGAATTACTACTTGTAGAATTAGAAGAATTTCCACTAGAAGTTATTCCCATTGCTGCTAAAGTCTTTTCTCCTGCTATACCATCAGCGGTCAAACCATTTTTCTGTTGAAAAGATTTAACTGCAGCAAGAGTTTGGCTTCCAAAAATTCCATCTATAGCACCATTATAATATCCCCATCTTTTTAGCTTAGTCTGAATTTGAGTAACCTCATTTCCTCTTGAACCATATTTTGATAAAGCTTCAACATTATTATTTTTTGTTATAATCAAAAATGAAAAAATTCCTGCTATAATAACAAGTAAAACAAAAATCTTTTTTTTATTTCTCGATAAAACTTTAAACATAAAAAAACCTCTTTAAATAGAATTTGTATTTACACTTATTTTTATCCAAAAATATTTTTTTATACCTCTTTTTATATTTTTTGTTATTACTTGTTAACAATACGCACACAAAATAGACTCAAACCCAAGCTCCAAGTCAATTAATCCAACTTTATAATTATAATCTAAATTACAAAGTTCTTCTAGAATCTTCCTTAATTCCGATGTCTTATAATAACTTGCCTGCATCTTATACTTATTTACTAAAAAAACTTGATTCTGCTTTAAATCCAAACTTGTTGCAACATCTTTATTTAATTTTAACGCAATCTTAGTCAGATACAATTTTTTTAAATGATTATACAAGGTAATCATTATTTTTTGAACTGGCTCTTTTTCTAGAATTAAATTTCTCAAAATATTAATCGCATCTTTTGTATTTTTCTTTCCTAAGCTATCTGTTAAATCAAAAATGATACTCTCGACTTTCTTTATGCAAAGATTATCAATATCTGTTTTTTCCACTTTTCCACATTTTCCTGCATACTCAATCAATTTTCTTGATTCGTTTATCAAATCTTGCATATTAGTCCCACATGATTCTATTAAATACAGTAATGTTGAAGGATCAATTTGTACTTCATATGCATTAAAAATAGACTTTAATCTTGCTTGAATCTGATTTACCTTCTGATACTCGAAATTACAAACAATACCGTTTTCTTCAATGGTTGAATATAATTTACATTTATCTGCTGTTTCTTCCACAAAAATCAAGACTACAGTTTGCCTCATTATTTCAATGTTTTCCTTTAGGAAGTCATTAATCTTTTCCTTTAAATCTGAATTATCACTTTTTTTACTCTTAGTGTCCTTTTTAAATAAATTAGTGTTCTTTGCAATTATTAATTTTTTTTCGAATCCAAAAGCAGGTGTTTCTAAATCTGAAATTAGATTATCGACATTAGATTCATCTATTGTAATATAATTTATACCACTTATTAATTCCCCAAATAATTTTTTTATTTTTTTCAAACAACTTTCTAGTAAAAATTTCTCTTCTCCATAAAACAAATATAATGCATCTATATTGCCAACTTTCAATTTATTTTCCAAATCTTCTATTTTCAATTAAATACACCTATCTTTCTGTTACATATTAATACTTCTTAGTAGTCATATTAATAACACGAAATCTAAATATTATCCATAAATAATTCTAAAAATTTCAGCTACACTCCATGCTTGAGCAAATGCTCCTTTAGGTAAATATGGCATCTTAGAATCATAAATTTCAGAAATTGAACCAATGCAACCTCTTTCAGAAATTTCGTTGGTAAATACTTTTTCTGTCTTATCTTTAAATTCTTTAATCTTTATATCTAATGCTTCTCTTTTTTTCTTATCCTTTTCAAATGCTCTTATATTTCTAAGAGCATTATAATACAACCCCAAAAGCCATGTCCAGGTTATACCCTGATGATAACTCATATCCCTTCTAAAATTATCTCCTTCATAAATATCTACATAATTTTCCTCACCTTTAGCCAAAGTTTTTATACCGTAATTATTTAATAATTTTTTTTCTACAACATTTATTATATTTTGTGCTTTATCAGATGTAGGATCAATTACAGGATATGTCAAACTTAAACTAAACAACTGGTTTGGTCTTATCTTACTGTCTCCTAGAACATCATACAAACATTTTCTTCTTCCATTGTAAAATTTCTTTTCAAAATTGGACTTACATAAAGTTGCTAATTCTGCATATTTTTTGCTTTTAGTTCTTTTTCCAATATCTTCATATTTTTTAGATAATTGCTCCATTATTTTAAGAGCATTATACCATAAACTATTTATCTCAACAGTTTTTCCATTTCTTGGAGTTGCAGCATAATTACCATATTTAGCATCCATCCATGTATTTTGTGTATTTTCAGTTCCAGAAGAAATTAGACCATCATCATCTAAATAAATATTATTGTCATCTAAATCAATTCCCTTACTGTAGTTTTCAATTATAAGTTTTAATTTTGGATATATATTTTCTTTAATAAATTTTTTATCATCTGTATATTCCAAATATTTCTGTACTTGTTCAAATAGTAAAAGTGAACTATCGACACTATTATACAAAGGGCTATTATCTACTTCTGAATAACCATTTGGTACTAATCCATATTTTATATCTCTTGTTACTGTAAGTAATACCTCTTTTGCTATATCATACCTTCTAGGTACTAAAAGCAAACCTTCAAATGATATTAAAGCATCTCTTCCCCAATCTAGAAACCACGGATAACCTGCAATTATAGTATGAAGACCAAATGTAGGCCTAAAAACGATAAAATTGTCTGTCGCTAATAAAAATTTTCTTATATTTTCATCATTTTTCTTTTCTTTCTCGCTTTTATTTTCCTTTTTATTATCTATCATAAGTGAATTATTATAGATTTTATTTATTCTTATTAGCTCATTATTTATAAATGTTTTAGGTTCTATTTCATCAATATTTTCTTCAAGTGAACAAATAAATGAAATTTCTTTTTCTTCATTTGGAGCAATATCTACCTCAAATACTCCACTTACTACATGGTTTTCTTCTGGATAAAATCCTCTTTTTTCTTCCTCTATATAGAACATATTGTAAAATACATCATTATTGTGTTCAATATATTTTCCATCTGATATCTTCATATATATAGGATGTGCAACATTTCTATCTATTATGATTCTTACTTTTTTGTCCTTTATTTTTTGATTTAGCTCAAAGGTTTTATTTGTAGACATTGAATGAAAATCTCTATAATTTAAAACTGGCGCCAAACTTAATTTTGCATCTGTATTTCCATTTTTTATTTTATAATATACTTGAACAATATTTGCTCCATATTTCATACATATTGTTTTTGTAATAAATGTATCTTCTACTCGATATTTAAAAATTGGTAATATTTCTTTACTGAATGATTCTAAATATTTATATCCTTGTGAAATATAGTTTTTACAAATATTTGTATATAAATCATGTTTTATTCCTCCTATTTCAATGCTTTCATCTAATTTTGAAAGCACCAAATATCTTCTTGCAGGGGGAGTAATAGGTGCTACAAGCAGTCCATGATATCTTCTAGTATTTGCACCAATTACTGTAGATGATGAAAACCCACCTATTCCATTTGTAATTATCCATTCTTTGTCTAGACAATTTTCAGGTGTTAGACTTTTTTTTTCGAATTTCATTTGTATTCCTCCAATATAAATAGTATTCTGATCAAATATTTAATATTTTAATCTTTTAATTTACTATTATTAAATTTTTTTATCATTTCTTCTCGTATTTTTTCATAATCTTTTGGCCTTATCTCCCTTTTATTCATTCTGATTGTGTTTTCACTTCTAGGTTCAATTTTTGTTGTATCTTTTACCTTTTTTTTCTCATCTTTTGGCTGGCTCTGTTTTACTTTTACCTGTGTTTCTTCTCTTTTTGTATTTTCTATCATCGCATCTTGCTTTATTTTCATTTTCCTTTTTCGTTCTTCTATTCTTTCATCACTATGTTTTATTGAATCTATTCTATCACTATATTTGCTTGCAAATTTACTTTTTGCCTTTTCATGATTCTTAGTAGTATTTTGCTTTTTTCTTGAATTTTTTCTTTTTTCTTTTTTTATTTTTTTATCTGCCTTTAATTTGCTGTTCATCATCATGTACTCAGGCTCGTTTTGTCTGTCTAAATATTTTAAATCGTCACATATAAGCTGTATTGCTGTATTTGCAATTATTGTTGCATCATGTCTTACTAAGTTGTCTTTAATAACAGACATATTCTTTTTCATAAATTTAATTTTTTTATCTTTTACCTTTGTTATATCTTGTTCTACTAAATCTGCTCCATCTAAATTATATTTTTTTATGAATTCAGGAATAACTTCTCCTGTATCGTATAGGCAATAGTCAATTAGCCCTTCTCCACAATGGTCTATAATTGCATTTATATAATCTGATACAGAATAATTATCTGTTTGACCTGGTTCTGTCATTATATTACATACATATATTTTCTTAGCTTTGCTATCTTTAATAGCTTTTGAAACACCCTTTATAAGTAAGTTTGGAATTACATTTGTATATAAACTTCCTGGGCCTATTATTATACTATCTGCGTTTTGAATTGCCTCTATAACACCTTTTGTTGGTTTACAGTTTGTTGGATTAATGTATATTCTATTTATTTTTGTCATTCTTTCATATACAACATTAGCTATTTGTGATTTTTCTTCAACTACATAGCCATTTTCTAATTCAGCACATATTTTCATTTCATCTTCTGTTACAGGAAGAACTTGTCCGTATATTTTAAATATATCATTACTATTTTTTATGGCTTCTGCTGTTCCTTTTGAGATATCTGCCATTACTTCAAAATAAATGTCTGAAAATGATACACCTTTTAATACACCTTCTGAAAATTTATAATTAAGCAAATCTTTCATCTTACTTTCGTTAGATGTTGATAGAGACGCGATTCCATTTTTTATATCTTCTAATTGCAGATACTTAATTTTGTCACCTTCTTTTCCAAAGCTCTCACCATAATCTGACACTGTAACTATTGCAGTAATATTACTGGTGTATTGTTTTAGTCCCTCTAAAATTGTATTTAATCCGCTTCCCCCTCCTATTACTACAATGTTTGGCCCTCTATCATATATTTTTTTATTAAATATTAGAGAATTTACATTAACTTTGTTTTCTCCATCAATTCTTTCATCTGTTGCTTCTATAAATAGCTCCATAGTTCTTTTATTTATAAAAACTAATCCTAAAACTACACATGTAAAGCCTACAACAAAATATGCTATTATCTTTGCTGCATGTAAAAAAGTTATTGATTCTTCTTGCAAAATTAAATTTGCCATTCCGAATGATGCAAATACAATTCCAATTAATATAAGCATCATCCATCTTTTCATTTTTGCACTATCTTTAAACCATCCAAATATTCCTTTCATTTTTTCTAATCCTTTCGACACAAAAATTTTGATTTTTGGTATATATTTTTTTAATAATTTCTTTATTTTTCACCTATAAACTCAATCTCTTCTTCAATATCAAATCCTGTTTCTTCTCGTACTTTTTCTTTTACACATTGAATTAATTCCAATACGTCTTTTGCTGTAGCGTTTCCTTTGTTTACAATGAAACCTGCATGCTTTTTAGAAACTTCTGCCCCACCTATATAGAAACCTTTTAACCCACATTCATCAATTATTTTAGCAGTAATAAATCCATCTCCTCTTTTAAAAGTACTTCCTGCTGATGGGAAGTCTATTGGTTGGCTTTGTTTCCTTTTTAGTATATATTCTTTCATTTTATCATTTATTTTCTCTTTTTTTGCTTTTGTTAGTTTTAATTTTGTTTCCAAAATAATATATTTTTTCTTTTTAAATATACTACTTCTATATTCAAATTGTTGTTGTTCATTAGAAAGTTCAATTATTTGTCCTTTATCGTTCATGCATTTTGTCGATATGCATAAATCTTTAATCTCTTTTGCGTATGCTCCTGCATTCATTCTTATTGCTCCACCAATTGTCCCTGGAATTCCAGAAAGCTCCTCCATTCCTGATATTCCTTTTTGCATTAAAATATGTGCAATTGCAGATAGTTTAACTCCTGCTCCTAGAGTTACAATTACATTTTCTATATCATCTTCTATCTCAATTTTTTCTAATTTAAGCTTTATTACTATTCCCCTTAGACCTTTGTCAGATACAAGTAAATTACTTCCATTTCCAATAATATATAAAGGAATATTATTATTTTTAGCATAATTTTGTAACAATCTAATTTCTTCTATGGAACATGCCTCTACAAAAAAATCTGCTGTTCCTCCTATTTTGAAACTTGTGTGTTTACTCATTGGTTCATTTTGAATTACTTTTTCTTTACATATTTTTTGCAAATTTAAGTAAGTTTCATCACTTGACATACTTCCTCCTAAATTAGATATTGTTTTTAATTTTATTCATTTCCATTAATATATAGTACATTTCCATCTTCTGTTTTTTTCGTTGTGTAATTGAATACTTCTCCTGTTTTATAGTTTACTATATAGGAATCCTCACCGTTTTTAAGTCCAATTTTTTTTAGTTCATCACTACTACCTAATATATAATAATCTTCATATGTACTTTTAAATTCTATTCCTAATTCTTCTTTATATGTATTCAAAGTATCTTGGCTATTGCATTTTGTACCTACTAAATATTCTTCATTTCCTGTTTGTTTATATTTTATATAGTTTTGTATAACAGATTGTTGAACCTGTTGTAATTCATATACTTTAGTACTGATTCTTGCTTGTTTTACTGTGCTATTTGATTTTTTTACTGTTGTAATTATTACTGAAGATAGTATTACTATTACAATTATTGTTATTGTCAATGCAATTAAAGTTATTCCTTTGTTTTTTTTCATTTTTACTATTATTCCTTTCCAAGGCATAAATCGGTTGAAAAATAATTAATATTTTTCACATTACTCTACAATCTTTGGTTAAAAACTGTAACCTTATATTATCATTTTTTTCTTATTTTTACAAGTATTATTTGATTTTTTTTAGTATATATGGTATAATTTTATTATGTAATATTTAGGAGGTGCATTTTATGTGGCCAATATGGTTGATAGTTAGTGGCATATTTTTTGTATTAGAAATTATAACAACAGGATTTTTAGTTTTTTGGTTTGGAGTAGGTGCTCTTTTTGCTATGATAGTCAGCTTATTTTCTGAAAGTCTTTTTATACAATCATTAGTTTTTGTTATCGTTTCTGTAATTCTTATAATATTTACAAGACCACTTGTCAATAAAATGATTTCTATAAAAGAAACAATGCCAACAAATATTTACACCATTATAAAAAAAGAAGGTTATGTAATGGAAGACATAAATAGTATTGAATCTCCAGGTAAAATTAAAATAAATGGTGAACTTTGGTGTGCAGTTTCAGATACTCCATTAAAAAGAGGTACAAAGGTTAGAGTTCTTGAAATTGATGGAGTAAAATTAAAAGTTGAACCTGTAAATTCAACTATTGCTACCCATTAATTGATATTAGTTTTTAATATATAAATAAATATAAAATTATAAGGAGGAAAAAAATATGGTTTTTTTAATTATTTTACTTGTTATCATTTTTATTATAGCATTTTCATCAATTAAGGTTGTTAACCAATCTGAGGTATATATAATTGAAAGATTAGGAAAATTTGAGAAGGTCGCTGATGCTGGTTTAGCAATTATTATACCTTTCTTTGACAGAGTAAGTTCTGTCGTACTTTTAAAAGAGCAAACTATGGATATCCCACCACAAGGAGTAATTACAAAAGATAATGTTACAATTAATATAGACACTGTTGTTTTCTATCAAATAACAGATCCTGTTAAAGCTGTTTATGAAATTCAAAATCTAAAGAAAGGTATTGAATATTTAGCAATTACAACTATACGTGATATTGTTGGTAAAATGGACTTAGATGAGACTTTTGGTTCTCGTGAGTCAATAAACTATCAATTACGTTCAATTCTTGATGAAGCAACAGACAAATGGGGATGTAAAATTAATCGTGTTGAAATTAAGGACATCAACCCACCAGCTGACATAAGAGATGCAATGGAAAAACAAATGAATGCAGAGCGTAATAAAAGAGCTATAATCCTTGAAGCTGAGGCTCAAAAGCAATCTGCAATCACAGTTGCAGAAGGTAAAAAACAAGCTGCAATCCTTGAAGCTGAAGCTGAAAGTGAAGCAAAAGTTAGACGTGCTGCAGGTGAAGCTAAAGCTATTAGAGAAGTTGCTGATGCTAAGGCTAAAGAAATTCAAATGGTTTATGATGCTATTAAGAAGTCTGATCCAGATGAAAAATTAGTACAATTAAAATCTTTAGAAGCTTTAAAGGAAGTTGCAAACGGCGAGGCTAATAAGGTATTTATCCCTTTTGAGGCAACATCTGCTTTGAGTAGTCTTGGAGCTATAAAAGAAGTTTTAAAAGATGATAAAAAATAATTCACATTTTAATTTTTAAAAAAACATTCTCCATTTCTGTTTTACAGATGGAGAATGTTTTTTAGTATTTTGTGATTAAAATATCTACCTTTTCTTTAAAACCTTCAGCCTAGTAAATTCTTCTCTTTCTCTTTCTTCCAATATATCAGAAATCTTGCTCGCGGTAACCTCATCTTCTGGAATTATTATATCTTCTAGAGCATTAGAGCGCTTTTGTACGCTCTTAATACTTTCATCTAATCTAAATTCTGTATTTTCTAATTCTGAAAGTTGAATTATTAGCTCTCTTACCTTATTAAAACTAATTATGCACTCATCCACAGAAATTGTAGTTCCATATAATCCATATGTTAATTCTATGTCTGTCTTTTCGTACACAACAGATGGTATTTCAACTCCCATAATTGTTTTATACTTTATATCGATATTTCTTATCCCATCTATCTCTTCTGAAATATCTATTAATTTATCTAGCCCAATGTCGATGCTAGCATATTTTAATTTTGAAATCGCACTAGATAATTCTTCCTTTAATTTATTTTTTACCTCTTCTTTTTTTTGCTTAGTCTTATCTTTTTCCACTGTCAATATAAATTTTTTCTTTTCTAATAATTCATGTCCTTGTTTGGATAATTTAATTTTATCCTTTAATCGCATTAAATTATTTTTAGTTGGTAATGTATTTGAAGCCATTTTACTCTAATTTCCTTTACTTTATTTTTTATCAATTTTATCCCATTCTTCCTCTGGCAAAATCTTTAGTATTTCCCAAGCTAAATCAAGTGTCTGATTAATTGTTCTTGACTCCATTGTTTCTTGATTTATAAACTTTTCCTCAAATGCTTTTCCGAATTCTAGGTATTTTTTGTCAATTTCTGAAAGATCTGATTCTCCTAAAACCTTTGCTAAAGCTCTTGCATCTTGGACTTTTGAATATGACGAGAATAATTGATCTGAAAGTTGCCTATGATCTTCTCTTGTGTAGTCTTTTCCTATTCCATCCTTCATGAGTCTTGATAGAGAATCTAGTATGTTAATAGGTGGATTTATTCCTTTTTTATATAATTCTTTTGATAATACTATTTGCCCTTCAGTGATGTATCCTGTCATATCTGGAATTGGGTGAGATATGTCGTCATTTGGCATTGTGAGTATAGGAATTTGAGTAATTGATCCTTTTTTTCCTTTTATCATTCCAGCTCTTTCGTAAATTGATGCCAAATCACTATATAAATATCCTGGATATCCTTTTCTACTTGGTATTTCTCCTTTTAGTGTTGATATTTCTCTTAAACTTTCAGCATATGCTGTCATGTCTGTTAAAATTACTAAAACTTGCATATCTAGGTCGAAGGCTAGATACTCTGCGCATGTAAGTGCTACTTTTGGAGTTAAAATTCTTTCAACAGACGGATCATTAGATAAATTTTGAAATGTTACAACTTTTGATAAAATTCCATTTTCCTCGAAACTTTTTCTAAAAAATTCCGCTGTTTCATACTCGGCTCCCATTAAACCAAATACTATTGCAAATTTGCTATCATCTTTTATGTTTGCTTGTCTTATTATTTTTTCTGCAAGCTCATTATGATTTATTCCGCTTCCAGAAAATATGGGCAATTTTTGTCCTCTTATTAATGTTATTAACCCATCTATTGCTGATATTCCCGTTTCTATATAATTTCTTGGATATTGTCTACATATCGGATTAATTGCCTTGCCATTTATATTTCTTCTTACATCTGCTTTTATTTTTCCTAATCCGTCTATAGGTCTTCCAGCTCCATCAAAAAGCCTTCCAAGCATTTCTTTTGATAGATCCAATTCCAATGGTCTTCCTTTTAATACGCTTTTTACTCCCTTAGAATTCATTCCAGACGTACCTTCATATACTTGAATTACTGAAATCTCTTTGTTTATGGCAATGACATTTCCTATTCTTTTTTCACCAGATTCTAGTATTAATTCTACTTGCTCATTAAATGATAATTCTTTTGGCGTTTTTATGCAAACTAGTGGACCATTAATACTATCTAGTCCTATATATTCTATTTTCAAAACAATCACTTCCTATCTCTATAAATGCATTTCATATTCTTCTTCTATTTTTCTAAGTTCCGTCTTAATTTTTTTATTAAAAACCTTGAATTCTTCCATGTCTTTTTCATGATTTCCAATATTAAATTTTAATTTTACATATTCCTCAAAAAAGCCTTTTTCTTTTATTTTTGATATAGGAATACCTTGTTTTATGAGTCTGCTTGCAGTATCATATAATATTAGACTTGATTCCATCATTTTAAATTGTTTTTTTAAAGGAACCGCTGTGTCAATTTCGTTGAAAGCACTTTGTTGTAAGAATCCTACTCTAATTGCTTTGCAAATTTCTAGAACAAGTTTTTTATTGTCAGATAGAACATCTTGTCCTACTACTTTTGAAATTTCTATTAATTCATTTTCTTCTTCTAACATTTTTATTATTCTTTGTCTATATTCATTAAATTTTGGATCTACTTTTTCTTCATACCAGTCTTCTAACTTTGCTGCATACTCACTATAACTGATATTCCAGTCAACTGCTGGATAGTGTCTTGAATATGCTAAATCTCTATTTAAGGCCCAAAATACATGTACAAACCTTTTGGTGTTTTGAGTAACTGGCTCAGAAAAGTCTGAGCCTTGTGGAGATACAGCTCCTATTATTGTAACAGTTCCAATATTTCCATTTTCATTTTGGGTTTTACCTGCTCTTCCATAAAATTCTGATAATCTTGATGGCAAATATGAAGGGAATCCTTCTTCTGCTGGCATCTCTTCTAATCTTCCAGAGATTTCTCTTAATGCTTCTGCCCATCTTGATGTTGAATCTGCCATTATTGCCACATTGTAGCCCATATCTTTATAGTATTCAGCAATTGTAATTCCTGTATATATCGAAGCTTCTCTTGCGGCTACTGGCATGTTTGAAGTGTTTGCAATCAATATTGTTCTTTCCATTAAAGGTCTTCCAGTTCTTGGGTCTGTCAATTTTGGAAATTCTTCTAACACATCTGTCATTTCATTTCCTCTTTCTCCACATCCAATATACACAATTATATCTGCATCACACCATTTCGCAAGCTGATGTTGTAACATTGTTTTTCCTGTTCCGAATCCTCCAGGTATCATTGCAGTTCCACCTTTTGTTATAGGAAAGATTGAATCTATAACTCTTTGACCTGTAAATAGTAGATCATTTGCTTCTAATCTTTTCTTATAAGGCCTTTGCTTTCTTATTGGCCAAGTTTGTATCATATTTAAATTTACTATATTCTTTCCTGTGTTTATCTTAGCAATTATATCATAAGCACTGTATTTGCCTTCAGGCTTAACTTCTACAACTTCACCAGAAATTCCTACTGGAACCATAATCTTATTTACTATACTATTGGTTTCTTGTACATTTCCTAAAACATCACCTTGTTTTACCTTATCACCTATTTTGACTATTGCTTTAAAATCCCATAGAGAACTTTTATTTATTGAAGGTAAAGTACACCCTCTTTCTATAAAGTCTCCTGTTTTCTTTTTTAGATCATCAAGTGGTCTTAATATTCCATCAAAAATATTTCCAATAAGACCTGGACCTAAACTTAGTGACAATGGTGCTCCTGTTGTAACCACTTTTTCACCGATTTTTAATCCGGATGTATCTTCATAAACCTGAATAATAGCAGAATTTTTGTCTATCTTAATTACTTCACCTAATAATTCTAGACTTCCAACAAGAACCATGTCATGCATTGCAAAGTCTTTTTTTCCTTCTGCAATTACTACTGGTCCATTTATTGAAATTATCTGTTTAACTTCTTCCATTACCAATTTTCCTTTCTCTTAAAATGAGTATATTTTTAATATATCATTTGTAGTTAAAAGTCATCTAAATCTCTAACATATGTAAACTTTTTTACTAATATATTCTTTTAGATTTTTAAACTAACATAAGCAAGATTTTTTTATATTTCTATTTCATATTCATTCTCAAGTAATTCTTTTATTGTATTATCTACCATAATCCCTTTGGTCTCATTTATGCAAATTGCTCCACCAATGTAATCATCATCTGTATCATACACTGTACATGAAAAAATATCTTCAAGTTTTGTCTCATATCTTTTTTTATCATTTTTTGTTAAATAAATTGATATTTTATCAGTATTTTCAATATTCAATTTTTCACGAGATTTATTTATATTTTTTATTAAAAACTCTTCATACTTTTCAGACTGTACAAAAACTTTTAATTTCTCTACTATTTCAGTCATAATTTCTTTCTTTAATTCTTCTTTTTTTTGTAAAATTGCATGCTTTGCATCGTTATTTAATTGAAATACTTTTGAATTGTAATTATGTTCTAATTTTATAATCTTCTTTTCATATTCTTTCTGTTTTTCTTCTTCATAATCTTGTATTTCTTGCTTGATATTCTCGCTAATTTTATTGTTTATTTGATTTACTGTTTCTTCTGCATCCATTCTTGCTGTATTTAAACAACTTTCTTCAAATTTTTTTAGCTTTTGATTAATAACGTCCATATTTCTTATAGATATAGGCTTTAAAAGCTTATATCTCTCTCCTTTCTAATACACCTTTGTATGGCATTTTTTTATTAAAATATCATTTATTATGAATATAAGTATAAACTGTGCATTTGTATTTTATCTAATCTAACCTTACTATTAGTGGAATTTTATTATTTTTTCTAAAGTCATTTAATTCTTCTTCAGCATTTTTATATAATTCTTCATCAATTACGATAATCCCTATATCTTTTATCTTTTTTAATTCATTTAATTTTTGCATAATATCCCCATTTTCAAAAACTTGGCAGTCAATCCCGCCAAGCTTAAGTCCTACTGCTAATTCTATTGTTTTACATATACCTACTATCTTCATCTTATATTTTGCTTTTCTCCCTTCCTTCGTTTAATAACCATTTTAGATAACTATCTAAAATTAGGAGCAATAAAATTAGGCCTGGTTTAGTATCATTATAGAAATTATAAGTCCATATATTGCAATACCTTCTGCAAGACCTGCAAATATAATTGTTTTTCCTAATAGACTTGGGTTCTCACTAACTGCTCCAACGGCACTTGATGCAACAACAGCTACTGCAATACCTGCACCTATACAGGCCAATCCAGTTGCAAGTGCTGCTGCAATCATTGCAACTCCCTTATCTTTACTTTTATCTTCGACTTTTTCTTCTTCTTTTGCATCTTCATTATTTTGAGTTAGAACTTCACCTTCATGTGCAGAATATATAGCGTTTCCTTCTTCTACAACATTAGAAGTAGTAGTATTTGATTTATTAGATACAGTAGTATTTGCAGCATATACATAATTTCCCACAAAAATTGATAATAATATGACAATTAATAACACAAATTTATAAAATTTTTTCATCTCAATCACATTCCTTTTTTATTTATTTTTTTATTTATATATAATCCTTATGAATTTATTTTTTAGTATACTTATATTTCCGATTTTATAGGCCTATAAGCCTTTCCATCTCCTTGATAAAATCTACTGAACAACTCGTAGTATTCAAGTCTCAATACTTGTATTGCAACAATTAAGCCCTCTAAAACAATTACAATAATGTTACCAATAATTGCAATAGCAATGTTACCAGCTCCACTAGCCATATTAGACAAAATATAAACTGCCATACATAATCCTACATGATTTATGGCAAAAGCAGACAACCTAACAAATGAAATAGTATTACTAGCTACTGATAAGAGCATCTCTAGAATTTCCGAAACCATCTCTACAATGGAACTTTTTTCTTTATCCTTATTTTTCTTTATAATATTTTCTAATCTATCCTTAAACATTATAACAAGTAACAAGGAAACTAGGACAATAGCCAATATGCCAAATGAAACTATCATCTTACCTTTAACAAAGTAATAAATCACAGCACCAATTATAATAGAATAGAAAAGCAGTCCTGCGAGTCCATTTTGACTAAAGAATATTTTTTTAATATCTTTATTTTTTATTCCATTCTTTATATTAATTAACATAGAGATTAATATAAGAACAACTCCAAAAGCAATTCCTGATATAAGCATAGTCGTTATATTATCCATAGGACTAATTAATATACTTGGCAGAATACCTTCTTTTCCAAATATGCTTCCATATAAAAATCCAAATATTATAGCTGATATTCCCCCAGCTATAAGAATGGGCCCTAGTCCACTTTTTCTTTTGCTAAGAATTAGCCCTATTATAGCTATACAAAATCCTTGTCCTACATCACCAAACATAAATCCAAACATTAAAAATGCAGTTATTGCAACAAAAACCGTTGGATCTGTTTCATTGTAATTTGGGACACCATACATTTCTACAATTTTTTCAAACTTACTAATTATTTTATTATTTTTTAGATGTGTCGGTGGAGTGTGTGCAACCTCATCATGATTTTTAATTTTATATTGCAAGTTTTTATCTTTTGATAACTTTGGCAAAATCTCTTTTAATTCACTCTCTGGCATCCACCCTATTAGATAAAAATTGTCATTATTATCATGTGCAAAATATTTTTTTATATAGTTTACCTTTTCGAGCTCTACTAATTGTCTGTATATATACATCAAAGTCGACTCATACTCATTTTTAATATGTTTAATATGTTCTTTTTGCATTTCTACTTCATTTTTCTTTTCATCTATTGCATAATTTATTTTTTTTATCATATCTCTTGGTACGCCATCAATGTCTTCTGATATCCACATTCTTTCGAATTTCATAACATTAAAATAGCTATCTACTTTAGATTCAAATTCTTTTGTTGTAAAATAAACTATCCAGACGTCATTTTTTTCTTCTTCAACTTTAGACATTATAGCATCCATATTTTCAATTTCTAATTTCACTTTTTCATAGTATTCTTTTGTTAATCTACCATATCTAAATTTTATATATCTTGATTTATATAATTTGCTTATATCAATATCTAGATTCTTTAATCTCTCAACGGAAATTTTATTTTCTTCTAATTTTTTTATGTCTTTATTTGCTTCTAATATAATTTTATTAGCATTTTCTAATTGTGTTTCTATAGGTTCTAAAGCATTTATAATTTCTGTGATTTTACTTTCAAGCTTTACTTTGGTATAATTTTTACTATAGTCTAATCCTAGTTCATCCATTATTTTCTGACATCTTTTTAGTGTATCTTTTGCCTTGGTATCATAATCAAAATATGACAGTTTCCATCCTTTTTCATATACTTTTAATGCATCTTCTGGTTGCATGCCACTTTCTAATAGATACTCAGAAATAAAGTCTTCAATTTTTTCTTCTTTGCCTACTACACTTAATAACTTCATTTTCTCGACCGCCATTTGTAATTCCTCCTAATTCCTATGTAATAATTTTACTTTCAATTTCTCTTTTGTCTATTTTATAATTAATACCTCCTAAAATATTTATTATATTCTGCTTTTGAAATTCTTTTAAAGTCATATAGCAAAATACAGTGTTTATATTATATCTTCCTATCATAAATTCTTTTTTGCATTTATTATATAAATATTTATTAATTTCATACTCTAAGGATTTTTCTTCAATATTTTGAACAATTTTTGAATATTTTGTTGAATCTATTATTCTTTTTAGATCTTCGTAATTCTTTAATTCCAATAAATCTTCTATTGACTGCTTGGTTAAATAATAATTTATGTTTAATATTTTTTTTCTGACTTCTTCTTTTGATAATCTATAGTATTTTTTCATTCTATATATCCACTGAATATTTAGTAAATCTATATTTTGACCTATAAGGTTAAGTGCTTTTTTATTTAACTTAATTAGTTTTGAATATAAGTCTTTAAAATATTTTTTATATAAAGCCATTTCTAAATCTGCCAAGGACTCTGATTTATTTTCTATATATTCTTTTATAACTTTGTAATATCTTGAATTTTTTAATGCTTCACAAAATTGTTCATCATTTGTAGCAAAACTGATTTGTTTGATATTTTTAAAAATTTCTTTTGTCCATACATTAACTAATTCTGACGAATTATTTATATCTATATTATTGTGAACACTTTTATAAATCTCGATTATGCATTTTATTTCATACTTTGATATATATGTTTTAAAAATTTCTTTTTCTTTTTCTGGTAATATTTTTTCTATTTTATATATGTCTTCAATTATCATCTTATCTAGTTCTTTTTCCATTGTGAGTCTTGTTACATTTTCATCAATATTTTTTAAGACCTCCAATTCATTTTTTATAAAATATACCGCATTTTTTAGGTCGTTTTGCCTAGATAATTGATATAATTCATCTTTATTTAAAAACTTTGCATACATACCTTTAAGTTTTGCATTTATACTCGCGTATCTTAAGTTCATAAATTTCATTCCTCCTAACTAGACTTACCAAAAAGTGTTATTTATAAGCTTATATATAACCTAGGCAAAAAAATACAAGCATCAATTAATTTCATCTATTTAACTGTTACGTTTGAATATATATTATTTAATATTTCGTCTATCTTTTCTTGCTTTTTTTCATAATAGCTTTTTTGCATTGTTTCTAATTCTATTTTCAAATTATTTTCTATTTTATCATTTTGCTCTTTTAATTTTTTTTCTATTTCTCTTTTTCTAAAGTTTATTTTTGTGTTATACCTTACGTCAATCATATTTTTTGCTTTTTCTAATTCTGTTTCAATCAAATCATCTATATTTTCTTTTTTGTTTTCTACACCATCTATAATTGCTTTTGTTTTATTTTCTATTTCTATGATTTCGTTTAAAAACTCATCCATCCTTAGACTTCCTTCCTTTATGACAAGTATAAACTTATTGTTGTTATTATTCTGGCTGCTTCTATAATCATTACTATACCCTGCAATGTATTTTTTTATTTATTATATACCTTATATTTTTTTTGTAAAGATTTTATAATATTTTTTATTTATTTTTTTATTTATTTTTATAAATGTATTGACAAATCATATAAGTATAGTGTATAATATAAATTGTTCGTATATCGCGGGGTGGAGCAGTTGGCAGCTCGTCGGGCTCATAAACAGAGTAGCACCGAAGAATAGCTAAAGCTCAAAACCGTTGATAGAACACAAAAACATTGAAAATTATATATTTTGCTCTAACCTTTAATAAAACTTTTAAGATTATTAAAACTTAATAAAAATTATTAAAAATCAAATTATAAAGGGACATTAAAGGGACAAAAAAAGCACAATATTTAATTAAACATCGCGGGATGGAGCAGTTGGCAGCTCGTCGGGCTCATAACCCGAAGGTCGAAGGTTCGAGTCCTTCTCCCGCAACCAATTCGGAAGTTTTTACCTAAAGGGATGTCCCTTTAAGTGTAATTTTTAATACAGAGATTTTACTATAAAAAGTAAAGTCTCTTTTTTTCGCTTATAAACACTTTCATACTTTTTAAATTTGCCCTTCAGCAAAATTAAAAGATATGGAGGTCATAATATGAGTAAAAAAGAACAACCCAATTATTATGCAATCATACCTGCAACAGTTAGGTATGACACTAATCTAAAATATGCAGAAAAATTATTATATGGAGAAATTACAGCATTAGCAAATAAAAATGGTTATTGCTATGCTCAGAATAAATATTTTGCAGATTTATATAATGTAACAACCATCTCAGTTAGCAGATGGATTTCACATTTGCAAGAACTTGGATATATAGAAACGGAAATTATAAGGAATGAAAATAAAGAAATAATATCAAGAAATATTTATATTGTAGATATACCCTATTATCAAAAAAATCAATACCCCTATATACCAAAAAGTAAAGAGGGTATTAACAAAATTGTTAAAGATAATAATATAAAATATAATATAGATGATATATTTTATTTAATTATAAATAAGAGTAACGAAATTCCAATGAAATTTTTAAAAATAATTAATAGATTAGAATTCAATTATGAACCTTATATGATTGAACATATGAATGAAGATGAAATTAATATGTTAAAAAATATTATATATGTTTTATATGATTTGTATAATAGTAACTTTCAATTTATACTGCAAAAAGTAAATAGAGAGAATTTGATAAATCTATATTTTCTAGCAGAGGATAATACCACAGATAATTTATTAAATTATTATAAAAAATCTATCATAAATGGTAGTGCAAATTACTAAAAAATGTAAGTTTTACAGTAACGAAAAGTATGGTAAAATTAACTTTTTTTAATAAAGAAATTTGGCATAGTTTCTAATTTTTAAAAATGGTTATATTTCAAGGGTTTTATGATTTTAGTGGCATAGTTTTTGAAGTGGAGGTAAGTAGGCGATAGCGTATGCTATCGAATATCTTACCAACGGACAATTTATTGATAAATTATTAGTTTGTATTGGAGGTGATAAAAGTGAGCTATTTTCCAACAAATGAAGATGAGATTTCATTGATAAAGTTTATTGCAAAATATCAGTACCTAAATGTAAATGATGCAAAGTACTTTTTTAATAGTAGTAGATATTATAGAAATAGAATTAAAAATTTAATAAATAAAAATTTCTTAAGAAAAATTAAGTGGATATTAGTATTAGGTAGATCTGGAATTCAATATGTAAAATTGTTAAACTTTGAATACAATAAATTAAATAAAAATCAAGAATATAGAGAAAGATTATTAAGATTAAGTAACATAGCTGCTTTTTATCATCATTGTAAAACAGTCGATTTTATACCATCATTTGCAATAAAAGATAAAAGAGTATTTACAACAACAGGCAGAAGATTTATAGGGATATTTAATATAAACGGATTTGAATACTTGGCTTATCAAATTCTTAAAGAGCATGATAGTAAATATATCGAATCTGTAATTTATGATATACAAAAAGAAATGAAATATAAAAATATTATTATTTTAATAGATGATATAAATAGAATCAATTTGAATGATTTTGCTTTTGGATTAAATCGAATATTAGTTATTGAAGATAATGAAATCAATAGAGAAAAACTAAAATATTTACATAGTATAAGATGGAAAGCAATAATAGATAAATGCTATAAAGGAGCTTATTTATCTGAATATAGTTTTTGTGAATATACAAATAACAAAGATAAATTTATTAATATGTTTTATTTTATAGATACTGAAAAGATTATAAGACTCAAATATTTTATAAGGGAGAATTCTACTAAAAAAGCAGATATTATTTGTAGCACAGAGTTGGAAAGAAGATTACGAAAAGAAATGCCTGATGCTAACTATTGTGTTGTAGATTTGAAACAATATATTGATAAAGAAAGAAAATATTATGTTGCTAGTCAGCCTTAATAAAATTTTTATATCTAAAATCAATTTTAAGAGATTTACAAAAATTTTTAGATATAACTTTATGCTGAAAATAATGCTATATTGAAATATGGCTGACTAATAACAATATTATTGCTAGTTGGAGCAAATTTTTTTGAAAATCTATTGACAAAATAAGATTACAGATGTAAACTCTTCATAAGATTACAAAAGTAATCTTATGAAGGAGTGATATATATGCAAGAAAAATACGATATAACAGATGCTGAATTAGAAATTATGCAAGTACTATGGAAAAATGAACAATGCAATTTAATGACAATAATGGAAGAATTAAGTAATAATGAAGAAAAGAATAAAAACACAATAAAAACACTGATACATAGATTAGTTCAAAAAGGTGCAATAGAATCAAGAAAAGTTAATACAAAAGAAGTGGTCTATATCCCTAAAATAAGCCAAAAAAAGTTTTTATCTAAAGAAAGCAATAGTTTTTTAAAGAAATTTTTTAATGGAAGTACAGAAAGATTATTATTAAACTTTGTTGAAGATAAAAAAGTATCAAAAGATGAGTTAAAAAGACTTATAGATGTTTTAGAACAAGACGAAGATTAGGGAAAGGAAGAAATAGTATGATAAATTTTGTTTTAAATTTTATAAGTTCTATATTTTATAAAGTATTATATATGAGCATTATAGGAATATTTGTAGGATTATTTATTTTAGTTATTAGAAAAATTTTAGATAAAAGAATTTCTCCTAAATGGAAATGTTTTATATGGTTATTGTTAATGTTTTCTTTAATAGTACCATTTAAATTTGACTTTAAAAATAATTATGAAAATACAAAAATAATAAGTATATCTGGTTTAGTAGAGCCAATACAAAATATATCAAACAATACTAAATTAAATAAAAGTGCAGAATTAGATAAAGAATACGAAGAACAAGAAAAAACAACAGAAGAAGTTTTAACAGAAAGAAAAAATAATGAAACAGATAATATTAACCTTAAAAATTTAATATTAAATATAATAATTCCTATTTTATGGGTTACAGGAATTGTTTTAAATTTTATATTACTAATATCAGGAAATAATAATATAAAGAAGAATATAAAAGGAAGAGTATATGATGACAAAATATTAAACAATTTAATTGAAGAATGTAAGAATGTGATAGGAGTAAAGTCAAAAGTAGAAGTTATAATGCAAAATTTCAAACAAACGCCATCTATAATAGGACTATTTAAACCCCAAATTTTAATAACAAAAGAATTTTTATTACAAGATTATAAAACAAAAAAATATATTATAATGCATGAATTATCTCATTATAAAAGAAAAGATTTAATATTGAACTCTATTTTGCTTTTAATAACAATAATACATTGGTTTAACCCTTTTATATGGCTATTTTTCAAAAGAATAAGACAAGACATAGAATTAGCAACTGATGAAATGGTATTAGATAAATTAAAAAATGATGAGAAAAAAGAATATGGTATGACATTAATAAATTCTTTAAATATATTTCAAGAAGAAAAATATACTGCAAAATTATTATGTGTTACAGATGATAGCAAAAATATAGAAAGAAGGATAAAAATGGTAAAATTATCAGAAAAATTTAAAAATAATAAATTATTAATAACAATTATATCTATAATTATAATAATAGTTGGAATATTATTGTTTTTTACACAAAATACTAATTCTAAAATAATAGCTGAAGAGCAAAATTCCATTCAAAATATCAAAGAAACATCAAAAAAATATGAATATAAAACATTTAAGCCATCTTTTAAAAAGACAAGTGAAAGTACTTATGATGATTATGATTTTACACAAGATATGATATATAAAGACAACATATACTATAAAAAAATTAATAATTATGAAGAATATAGCGAAGTTAAATCAAGATGGGATAACATTTTAGATATGAATAAAGAAGATTTTGAAAATAACTTTATGGTTATTACAGCTATTGAAAATACAAGTATGTTAGGATTAACGATTGATAAAATTGATATAGATGACAAAGGCTTATATATTAGTCTGATTCATTATAAAGATGGAGTAAAATTTGATGAAAACGAAACATGTATATCAATTAAAATTTCAAGAGATTTAGAAAAAGAGAACATATATGTTACAAGAAATTTAAGAGATAATGAAAAAGATATGAGTGAAGAAATGCAACTTGCAGAAAAAGATTCAACTATTGAAAATTTGCCATCATTTCAATATAAAGATGAAAACTATAGAAAGGTTGAAAAATCTTCTAATAGTGCATTTAGGTTAATACCACCAGATTGGAAAGATATGATTTCAAAGAACTTTACAATAACAAAAGATATGCCAGAAATTGACTTTTCAAACTGGAACGATTTAGGAAATAATTTTTATAGTATAGTTATTACTGATTATAGTGAATATTTAAAACTGATGAACAATTACAATGCACCAAAATTAACTTGGTTTGATTTTAAATATATATATGCTATAATAGTTGTTAGAGCAAATACGGATAATACAATAGATATAAAAGATATTGAAAATAAAAACGGAAAATCTTATTTAAACATATCTATAGGTGGATGGCTTGATGTTTCAGAAAAATTCAAATATCCAGCAGTATTTATTGCAGTACCAAATTATAGAAGTCTAGAAAGTAATTTTTTAAATGTAAGAGTAAAATAAGTTTTAGAAAGGTTAAGGAGTAATGGAAGTAAAGAATAAAAATAATATGAGAATGATATTATATATTTTATTATTAGTAGTAGTATTTAGTATTATATTTTTTATCTTTAAAATTGAAATATCAAATGAAAAGTTAGAAAAAAATAATGTAGGTTTTGTTGATGAAAATACTATACTTCCTACTCCAGATAGAATAATATATAAAAATATAAATAACGAATACATAATTATAAATTCAGGTACAAGTGCATATACCAAAATATATTCTGAATTATATAATAGGATTACAAATACTATTGAAGGAAAAGTATATTCAGAAGATGAAATAAGTCAAATGCAGAATCAAGGTAGTTTTATAGAATTTGATTATAATAGCAAAAGTAAAAATTATGTATTTATGTTAGAAGAAAAAGAAATCGGTATTATAAAACGCTTTTCAGATAGTGGACAAGTAATACAAACTTCCTTAACTAACAAAGATAAACTAATAAAAAAAATTGATACTGTGACAAAAGATATATCAACGAAATGTGATTTTGTTACAGAATATAATTATAATTCAGAAAATAGGTTATCAAAAGTCGAAACTAATTTAAACTTATCACAAACAAAAGTAACAGAAGTGTATCAAAAGGTTATAGAATATAACGAAGATGATTATAATTCTATATTAACTAAATTGAACTTTAAAGCAAATCAAGAAATGCCTAAAATAGATTTTAGCAAACAAAGTGTAGTTGTAACAGTATCTCGATACGAAATTAAAGAAATAAAGAAAAATATTGGAAACATAAAGTACGAATTAGGAAAATTTCTTGATGAATATATAGTTAATATTTTTATTGTAAGTAAAGTAGTTAATACAAATTGTATATATTTTAATACTAATACAGAGGAGCTAAATGTAAGTGAATTTTCTATAAACAATAATAAAAACGGGGTTGAATATTATGTTCAAGATGGCAAATATTATGCCAATATAAATAATACAAAAACAGAAATACTATCGATAGAAACAGCATCTGATATAGCTGAAGAAGAGGCTAAAAAAGAAAAATATCAATATCAAGGTTGGAAATCTGAATTTTATAGTGGAAAAAGCGAAAATGAATCAACTTCAGGAGAATTGATTTTGGGTTTAGATGATATCAGTAGACTTGCTCATTGGAGAGCAGAATGGCAAAATGCGGAATATGAAGGAAAAATTATGTGGAAAATAAGACTATTTGATAAAAATGATCCATTAACAAGCTTATATATCTATGTTGATGCTATAAATGGAGAAATTATAGGTGCAGGAGATTCTAGTGATTAATTATAAATAAGAAGGGATAGAATATGGCAATATTATATATTATAATAGCTTTTATATGTTTAATAGTTCCATTAATTTTAACACTATTGAATATAATAAATCTATTTAAGAAAAAGAAAATAAAAGAAAATTTAATTGATATTTTAACATTTTCATTAGGGATTATTTTAACTGCACTATTGTATTTTATGTGTGGGTTTGAAGATTATAATGTAGCATTAAGACTTGGTGGAGGAGAAATAGATGTGCATAGTCCTATAGCATCTTGGAGTTATCCAACAGTTTTAGCAATATTTTTATTAGGAATTATATCTTATGTTTTAATAAGAATAAAAAAGTTAAAATTACCACCATTAGTGATTGTAGGAGCGATGTCAGGAATTTTTATATGCTCAATATATATGATAACTTTTATAATACAATTAAGCAAGAATATGCTAGAATTAGCAATTTTAGGGATACCATATTTAATAATATTTCCTATTAACTATATTTTATGTAGTATAAGAGCTGAAATAGAAATTATGAAAAAATATAAAGAACAAAATCTAAAAGCAAAAGAATACAATAGCAAATTTTTAAATAAATGTAGTAAATTACTTTATAATATAGATAATTGGCCTATAATTGCAATTATCTTATCAATACCACTTATAGCCATTCTTGTATGTATATTAGTGTTGTTTGGACAAAGACCAGATGAAGCAATAAAAGCATTTTTAGAAACAAGCGATTGGACATTATCAACGAAAATATCTCCGCCATCAATTACTTATGATGGACATTATTTATGTACTGTTTCTTTAAGAGGACATAAAAACATTGTCAAGCCTATAAGAATGGGAATAAGAAAAGGAGAAAAAATTGTAGTTAATAGACAATTATGTGTTGCAAATGCTTTTGAAGATTTAATACAAGAGAGAACACCTAAATTTCATTATTTTGTAAGATATATCTATGATAAATATGGCTATCCACTATCTAAACATATAAATACTGCATTTCAAGCGGATATTACATATATATTAATGAAACCTTTGGAATGGATATTTTTATTAGTTTTATATATATTCGATGTAAAACCAGAAAATAGGATTGCGACACAATATATAGGGAAAAAGCTAGAATTAAATGGTAATTAAAGAAACTTGTAAAAAATTAATCACTTTTAATCTATCTACCATAAATAAATCTCCTATTTTCGAAATAAAAAAAGAAAGCCCAATATATTGACTTTTTAAATTATTTTTCATATAATAATTATAGAAAGATGAGATACCACAGATGTGGCGGTCATTAAAAATTTATATTAAATATGCATCTCTAACGGCCAGGCAGAGATGTGTTTTTTTTGCTGTCTAATCTTCTTATTGTAACAACAAGTGCCACAAATAAGGCAATAGCGACAACAGTTACTATTGCAAGTTCAACAAAAAGTATGTATATAAATGTTAAATAAACTTGTTCTAATAACATACGCACCGCCTCCTCTCTTATGTAGGATAACGACATGCCACATTCTGCTTCTCTCACCTTCTTAAAGTATTATATTTACTTTTTTATCATAAATCAAGCGAACACTATAAAATAAATTTCATTAAATAACCATATATCAATTTTTTTATCTTCTTTAATTTCAGACTACCTTATCGACACATTATTTAAATAATTATTAAATTTGGTTAAAATTCTTGTAATACAAATACTCTATTTTAATAATAAGAAATTCACCTAAAAAATTAAAAATTCCATACTAAAATTGCTTAAAAATGCCTAAATATCAACGAAAAAATTTTTTTAGGCGTACTTATTGAAATTCATAATAAAAGGGTATAAAATTATACATGAGAAAGGATGTGATTGGAAAAAAGATTAAAAAAATATAATATAGTGTTTCGAAAAAATTTGCCCTTCCATAAGGCAGTTTATGATAAATGTGCCTAATCTATATATGGAAGTGATATAAATGAATGAAAATTTTAATGAAAAAATAGGTTTAAATGTTAGTGAAGCAGCTAATATGTTAGGAATTAGTAAAAACTTAATGAGTGAACTAATAAAGTACCCTGATTTTCCTTGTATTAAGTTTAAAAGAAGAATTGTTATTAATAAAAAGAAATTACAAGACTGGTTTGATGAAAATTCTGGAAGGTTTTTTGTTTAACATTGCTTTCCAATAAAATTTGCCATATAATAGAGAATATTAAATATTGTGCTTTTACTTTTAATGTTCTCTATATTGAATGGAGGCAAAGTTATGGTAAAAACTTCACAAAATCAGTCGGTAAAGAAAAAAAGGAATACCAGAGGGATGGGATCTATTAGACAAAAAAATGGTGGATATGAAGGTAGAATAACAATAAAAGTAAATGGAAAATCAAAACAGATATCTTTATTTAATAAAGATAAGAGAATTCTAGTACAAGAGATGATAAAAGCAAAACAAGAATCAAACGATAATGAATATGTAGAAAAAGACAAAATAACCTTAGAAGAATGGCTGAAAAAGTGGATTCGTATTCATAAAAAACCGTTTGTTAAACCTAGAACTCTACAAGGGTACATTGAAAAAATAAAAACAAACATTATTCCCTATTTAGGCAATTATCCTATGCAATCTTTGGATAGGTTAATTCTTCAAGAATATTTCTCGGACTTAACAACAGGCAACGAAAAGAAAGAAATTAAAAAATATGCTCCTAAAACAATAAAGGAAATAAAAAGCATTTTAAATATGGCATTTACAGATGCTGAAATAGATAAGATAATAAAATTTAATCCTATTCCAACAATTCGTACACCAAAAGTACAAAGACAGAAAAAGAAACCTATAATATCACCTGCAGAGCAACAACAATTAATAGAAATATTGCTTTCTGAAACAAATGGACTATGCTACATTTTTATAATGAATACAGGTGTTAGACCAGGAGAAAGTGGTGGTATGAAATGGAAACATTACAGTTATGAAAATTCTAATGTAAAAGTAAGAGATAATTATGGGAAAATAACCTATTATGATGATAATTTTGAAAAAATTGAATCTACATTTGAAGAAAAAGACTTGAAAACACCATCTAGCTATAGAAATATACCATTACAAAAATGGTTAAACAATTTAATGCATACATATATGCTATATATTATGAAACAAAAAGGGTTATACAAGCAAAGAACAGTTAGAAGATGAGTATATTTTTATGAATAGTCTAGGACATGCTTTAAGTAGCGATTATTTATGGGACACACTTGATAAGATTTTAAAAAGGCATAATTTTAAACATTTAAGTGTGTATCAATTAAGACATCTATTTGCAACAAGATGTATCGATGTAAACATACCTGTAAATCAAATAAAACAATATTTAGGTCATGCTTTAGCCAGTACAACAATGGATTACTATGTTGAATATGATGAAAATACAAATAAAGCTGAAATTGAAAAGCTAGAACCTATCAATAATATTCAAATAGTACCTGAGATTTTAAAGGGAATGAAATGTAATGTCTGTACTTAAAATACACTTTAAGGGACATTAAAGGGACATTGATAAATTTATATAAAAAGTCGAAGTATTAAATACTTCCGAAATGGTTGCAAGAGTAAGAATATATAATATTTTTAAAATATAAAAATACTAGGAAATGGTCGGGCTCATAACCCGAAGGTCGTAAGTTCGAGTCTTACCCCCGCAACCAAACTTTAATCACTAGAACTATAACGGTTTT